>JAUZQJ010000012.1 GCA_030951045.1 Mariprofundus sp. | reverse complement strand
AAAGCACAAGCATTTACCGCAAAGGACGCAGAGTTACGCAGAGTAGATCAAAATCTTTATAGAGCATTCAAAAATGGGATTATTACTTTTTTATTTGAGCATGCCTAAGGCAGGCTTCTTGTCTCTTTTTATGATTTTACTCCGCGAAACTCTGCGGACTCTGCGGTAAAATATTATTTCTTTTATTAAATTTCACTTTTATCGCTAGAGTCGGCCCATGTCCAAATTACTCTCACCCCACCTGACGTTTGATGATCTACCCACCTGGTTCGCCGAAGGCTGCAAACCCAGGGATGCTTGGCGCATTGGCACAGAGCACGAGAAGATAGGTTTTTGCATGGATTCATTCAGACCCATTCCGTATGCAGGAGAGCGTAGCATCAAAGGTCTGCTTGAGATGCTAGCAGGGCATGGCTGGGACCCTGTGCTTGAAACGGGGAATATTATAGCACTTAAACGCGGCATGGCCTCCATCACGCTCGAACCAGGCGGACAACTGGAACTGTCCGGAGCCCCCCTACAAACCATCCACCAAACCTGTCAGGAAACCACCGAATACCATCAGTTGGTGCGCAGTATTTCCGATGAATTGCGTATCGGCTTTCTAACCCTTGGTTTTCAACCCAAATGGAAACGTGAAGATATCCACTGGATGCCAAAAGCCCGCTATGCCGTTATGCGTGATTATATGCCCCGCGTAGGTGATGGTGGACTGGACATGATGCTACGCACCACAACCGTGCAGGCCAATCTTGATTTTGCATCGGAAACGGACATGGCTAAAAAAATGCGCATATCCCTCTGCTTGCAACCACTGATTACGGCCATGTATGCAGCCAGCCCCTTTGAAGAGGGTAAACCCAGTGGCTTTTTATCACGCAGGGCAACCTGCTGGCTTGATACTGACCCGCATCGCACCGGTATTCTCAAGTGTGCATTTGATAATAACTTTGGTTTTGAGACCTATACACAATGGGCGCTGGACGCGCCGATGTATTTTATCATGCGTAATGGTGCCTATATTGATTGTACCGGCAGCAGCTTCCGCGACTTTATGCATGGAAAGCTGGCGCAGCTGCCCGGCGCATATCCCGACATGGATGATTGGGAGCTGCATCTATCCACCCTTTTCCCAGATGTACGCTTGAAACAATATCTGGAAATGCGCGGTGCCGACGCCGGTGCGTGGCCATGGATCTGCTCACTACCAGCCTTGTGGAAAGGGCTATTATATGATGAGCAGGCTGAATCTGAAGCATGGGATCTGGTGGCAGACTGGTCTTTTGATGAGGTCAATGCACTGCGTCAACAGGTGCCTCGCACAGCGCTATTGACGCCATTCCGTCAGACATCGGTGATCAAACTCTGTGAACAGGTACTCGAAATTTCCAGAGCTGGGTTGGAGCGATTACAGCAATGCAATGAAGCAGGTGAAGATGAGAGTAAATTCTTACAGCCTGTCATCCAGGCTGTTGCATCGGGAGAGACACAAGCCGATCACTGGTTAAAACTGTATAACAGTGAATGGAATCAGGATATTGATCGCGTATTTTTAGAAGCCATGCACTAATTTTTTCACCGCAATCCCCATGGGGGACTGCGGTGAAATGCTTTTGATTTTAGCTGTTAGTCTTTCTCAAACGGCCCAGTAGATCAGCCACGAAGTCTTTTGCTTTCATATATTCCATCAAATATGAGGATACCTTACGCACCCGTTTGGAGAGGTATGATGGCCGGGCATGATAGCTGAGTACATTATGCTGCTTAATGCGAGCGCGCACCCAATCGGCATGATCAGCCGAAACAACAGCCGCTTTCGGTACATCACATTTTTTAAACAACATATGAAGATCAGGATCATCATCATTTGAAAAACATTCAACCAACTTAAAACCACACTGCTCGACCGATGCCTGCAATGTTATGGGTGAAAAGTTATAGATATGCGCGTAATGAAACATGCGATCATAGGTCGCAAAAGGGCCGGTTACATTCGGGCATTCAACATAAAGCAAGCCATCATCATGAATCAATTCACGCATGTGCGTTAATGCCTTACGTGGTGAAGAGAAATGTTCAATCACATGAATCAACAGCAGCAAATCCGTTTTCGGCGTTTGCTCCAGATCAAACAAATTCACATTGTCCACATTCGCAAACAGGCTCTGACGGGTAAAGGCATTAAAGTCATGATTCGGTTCGATACCCGTTGCCTTAAATCCTTCAGTTTCAAACTTTTTCACCGTACAACCAATACCCGCGCCAACTTCAAAGACGGTATCCACACCGTTTAAAGCAGGTTTCAGCTGCGCATGAATGCGTTCAGCATTTTTCCATGCCCGCATAATACGCCGTTCCGAAGGCTGAGACTCGCCATGATAATCCTGACGATATCTGGAGGCATAATATTCATTCACCTCGTCTTCACTTGGCACCGGCACATGCATCACCAGACCGCAGCCTAAACATAAACCTGTATCCAGAGCTTGCTGGTGCCGGTCTGATTGAGAAATGATTTCTAAATTATCGCAACCACAAAGATCGCATTGCACGGAAGGAGTAGTCATAGCGAAACACTAATCAATAGATCATGCTGCTGCCAGTCGAGACTTTTTTTATGCTCAGAGCCCATGACAAGGCTATACCTGATTACGGCACTCTTTCACCACAAACACCGCACTAAAAATCGTCCACAGCAACAGTTCATTAAAAACATACAGCCAAGTCATTTCTGACATCAATAATCCTGCAAAACTCAGCACAAGCTGAATACTGCCCGCTATTGCACTCATGCTTTGGAGATGATGGAGTCGGGATATGGACAAACGATATGACATGATTGTGATCGGTGCTGGCATTAGTGGATTAGCCATGGCTTTTGAAGCCAAACAGGCTGGCCTGAACGTACTGGTATTGGAAAAAGAAGCTCGCTGCGGTGGCTGCTTTGATTCAGCTGTGGTGGAAAATGCTCAGCAAGCGTTCTGGGTCGAAATGGGTACACACACCTGCTTTAACTCATACGCTCGTCTGTTGAGTATTTTAGACAGGCTTGATCTGATGGATCAACTGCAGGCCCGTGAAAAGCTGCGCTACCGCTTGCTGGTTGATGGTTCGCTCTATTCTATCCCGTCTCGCTTACACTTTGTTGAGCTGATGACCCATGCCTGGCGTATATTTTCACTCAAAAAGCAGGATCAATCGGTAGCCGATTATTATGGCGCGCTCGTTGGCCCTAAAAACTATACAGAACTGTTTCAACACGCTCTAAGCGCGGTGGTCTGCCAGGATGTAAATAATTTACCGGCTGATATGCTGTTTAGAAAACGGCCACGTGATAAATCTATCATGCGCAGCTATACCTTTTCCGGCGGTCTCCAGGATATTATTCAGGCTTTGGAACAACAGTTGGATATTCATACGAACCAGCATATTACATCCATTGCGAACGATGAAAGTGGCTACGCCATCACAACAGCCGAGGCCTGCTATCATAGTGATCGGTTGGTGTGTGCCACGCCTGCCCTGGCAGCATCACGCCTGCTCAAGCAAGCCCATCCCGAGATTGCAGGGCAACTGAACTGGGTTCGTGAGGTAGAGATTGAGTCTGTCGCTGTGGTGATGCAAAAAAACACCTTATCACAAGAATCCATTGCAGGCCTGATCGCCGTGGATGGAGACTTTTATTCAGCCGTATCACGCGATTACATCGAACATCCAACACTACGAGGCTTTACGTTCCACTTTAAGCCAGGCTTGCTCAGCGAACAAGAAAAAGTGAATCGCATATGCACTTCTTTACAAATCAGCAGCTCCGACATTCAACATCTGTTTCACAAAACCAACCGATTACCGGCACCGGATATGGGGCATTATCAACTCATCGAGGCACTGGATGCATCTTTGGCGAACACTCAACTGGCCCTGATCGGCAACTACTTTAAAGGCGTGGCGGTAGAAGACTGTTTGGAACGGGTTGAAACAGAGCTCCATCGCATCATGCCATCCGTATGAAGGTATGCGTAGTTTTGATGGCAACGATGCTGTTGCTGCTCTCTGGCTGCAGCAGTGAAAAAACAGACATTATGTTTGAATGCCCCTCTCCTTCCGGGAGCAAGACAGCCACCCTCTTCCGCATCTCTCACGGCGATAATCCGATCCATCAAGAGATGAAAATCAATATCCGCCAGGCCAATAAACAGTTCAATGATGACATGGCCAGCTTTTCCTTTAAATATGGTTATGATGCCCTTATACGGTGGCAGTCCGATGATGCCATCATCATTGAATATCCCGTAGATTCCGAGCTTACACATCAAGAAACTGTTATTTTCGGTACCACGTACAGCTTTAGCAGCAGTGACATCATCCATGTGACCTATCAAAAGAAACCATCTACTCACGGTTATTTCCTGATCGAACAACGTTGTTTTACAACCAAGCCCCTCGCCAATTAAAGTATATATTTAAAATAAACAGGAAATCTCGTCATTATCGCACCAACACCTGAAAAAAAGTTATGGAGAATTCATTCAGGCTAGTACAAGATAGCTGCTGCACATAGCGTGGCAAGGGAGAGCATATCAGTGCCGTATACAAGCAAACAGATCAGTGAAGAACTAGCCCTGAATCATCTGGGATTAAAAAACCTGGAAGATGTGTTCTGGAACATGCCTACCCCTCTGTTTTATGAGCATGCTCTGCGCAATAGAGAAGGACACTTAGCCCATCAAGGGGCTTTGGTGGTACGCAATGGCCACTTCACCGGTCAGTCAGTGAAAGATAAGTATATTGTAGGTGATTCTCTGAACAATTTAGAGGACACCCATGGTGACTTTGATCGCTCTCTGTCCAAAGCGCAATTTGAGGCCTTGCTCAATCGCGTGCGCGGCTATCTGGAAGGGCGTCAACTGTATGTCGAGGACTGTTTGGTTGCAGCCGAATCAGAGCATCAAAAATCGATACGCATCATTACGCAAGACGCCTGGCATGGCCTGTTTGTCAAAACTATGTTCGTTCGAGCCTCCGACCTTAGTCAAAAAAACGATTTCAAGGCACCTGAATTCACCATTATTCACGTGCCGCATTTTCACGCAGTACCTGGCCGTGACGGCACCAATTCAGAGACATTTGTCATCATCGACCCAAGCCTGCGCATTGCACTCATAGGCGGCACTGCCTATGCAGGTGAGATCAAAAATACTGTTTTCGCCATCATGAATCATCTGCTGGTGAAATCAGATGTGCTGCAGCTGCATGCAGCCGTAAACGTCAGTGACAACGGCGATGCCACCCTGTTTCTTGGACCGGATGGCAGTGGCAAAACTACACTGGCATCGGATCCATCCCGCAGCTTTCTTGGAGATGACATACACGGCTGGAATAACGAGCATATTTTCAATTTTGAAGCAGGCTGTTACGCCAGCATCAACCGGCTCGACAAAGACCGTGAACCAGTAATACATGCCGCCAGCCAGCAATTTGGCTCGATTCTGGAAAATGTTGGTATGGATACTCAACACCGTCGCATTGACTTTGCTGATGCCACACTGACTGAAAATACCCGAGCAGCTTATCCGATTAGCGCGTTATCCAACGCTGCCTCTCCTCCTTACACGATCAGTAGTCCAACAAACCTTATTTTACTCGCCTCGGATGCCTTTGGTGTATTGCCTGCCATCTCGCGATTAACGCCGGAACAACTCATCTATTATTATCTACTGGGTTATGGATCACATCCTGCCGATAATCATGAAAAAGACGCTGAACCAGTTGCCACATTCAGCCCCTGCTGCGGCATACCATTGATGGCGATGCATCCTTCCGTTTCTGCAAAAGTACTCGGTGCCAAAGTACGCCGTGGAAATGTTCAGTGCTGGTTGATTAATACAGGCTGGAGCGGCGGCCCTGTCGGCCTTGGCGAACGCATGAACATTGAATTAACACGTACATTGATCACCGCCGCATTAAACGGCAATCTGGATGACCTCAGCTATCAGGCACACCCCGTTCTAGGCATGCAAATGCCAGATCAGCTTGACCCGATTGCGACCTGGCATGATCAGGAAAATCCAAAAACATATACAACAGCGGCCAAACAACTGGCTGCAAAATTTAAAGGTGCTTTTGCCCGGTTCACTGATCATGTGCCTGCAGAAGTAACCGCTGCGGGGCCTCGTTAATCGTGAGTATTCAATACCTTAAACAGACAGATGCACCTGATTACAAAGCATTAATACGCCGTGGTTTTCAGCTTGGCTGGGTCAAACAACCACGGCGCCCGCAGATGCCCGAACAAGCTGCGATTGTCGCTGCATGGAAACAAGATAAAGCCATAATGCTACCCTCACTCTTACAACTGGATGACTGGCAAGCCGACATCGAACAATCACATCAGTTAATGCTGAATACACTCGAATCCGGCGAGCTCTCTCCCAGTCTGGATCTACCTCCCTACCCCGACCGACTCGGTGATCAGCTGCCTCGGGTGGCATCCTCCATGGAAGAGCACGATGAACAGGCCATCGAAAAAGTTTATTTTGATGCCATTGCCAAAGCCAATAATGATCAGGCCCTGGCGGAAGATCTCTGGTGCAAAGCATCATGGTTATCATTCCTTGAAAATGATGCATCGCTGCGTTTTCGATTCTCTTTTGGCATGGAATCGCTGGAAGATGTCGCAGCCGACCCTCTGCGCCAGCTATGGGCTGGCAAACTATGCGATGCAATATTCCCTGAATCAGCAGCCTTAACCGGGAATCTTCAACTCTTACCTATTTTGCAGGAGCTGCTTGGCGGTCAACCTGCTTTTGTGGAGCGTATCGTTTACTTTAATGCGCCCGGCGGCGGTGCCCAGATGCATCACGATGTTGAGCGTGGCCATGATGGTGTGGTGTTTGCCCAACTATCCGGTAGCACCTTCTGGCTGGCCTTGGCCAAACCCCGCTTGATGGATGAACTCATTAGCTTTACGAATGATCCAACATTTACAGCTGAGATTGCACTATTGATTCCATCTGAAAATGATCAAAATGATTTGCATCAGCTATTGAAAGATAAAGCAGCGTTGTCTGACTACATGGATGAAAATGACCATGAGCTTATCGAAGCGATCATGGATAGATGTCCTGCTTTTATTGAACACCTCATTGCGCAAGGTTTTGCCTATATTCTGCATGCCGGTGATGTGCTGTTAATGCCGCAACGCGACTTCGATACCTGTGTCTGGCATTCGGTCTGTTGTTTAGGAGATGAACCCGGTGAAGCTGTATCGTTTGCTATTAGAAAAGAGGCACATGTATAACTTGATTATAGCTTCGCTGATTTCAGTCATGCTGATTTCAGTCGCCAATAGCCAGGAGGCCAATCTGATGAAAGAGCAACCCCCTTACACCAATGCCCTTATTCATGAGTCCAGCCCCTACCTGCAACAACATGCCCACAATCCTGTGCACTGGCTGCCGTGGGGAGAAGATGCCTTCACTCTGGCGCGTTTGCAGAATAAGCCGGTATTCCTCTCCATTGGTTATTCAACCTGCCACTGGTGCCATGTGATGGAAAATGAATCGTTTGAAGACCCCGCTGTGGCTGAACTGCTCAACCGATATTTCATTAGCATCAAAGTAGATCGGGAGGAACGCCCTGATATTGATGCCATCTATATGCGTGCAGCACAATTGATGAATGGTAGCGGCGGCTGGCCACTCAATCTTTTACTCACGTCGGACAAAAAACCATTTTATGCCTCCACCTACCTGCCCAAGCAGAGCCGCTTTGGGCGTCTGGGCCTGATGGAATTGGCAGAGCGAGCCGGCACCATGTGGCAGCAGGATCGTGAAAACGTTGAAGCATCTGCCGATTCCATTGCCGCCGCACTCAAGCACAGTATCAAAAGCATCACTCCGGCTATTTCATCCAATGGCAGCACGGCTAAAATTGATACCGCACTAATTGATCAGGCTTATCTTGCCACGGCTAAACACTTTGATATCAGCCATGGCGGTTTCGGTGAAAAACCAAAATTTCCAAGCGTACAGCGACTCCTGTTTCTGCTGCGTTACGCAACCCTGAAAGAGAAACCCGAAGCGCTGGCCATGGTTGAGAAAACCCTGGATGCCATGCAGCGCGGTGGCATTCACGATCAGCTTGGTGGCGGTTTTCATCGTTACTCCACTGATGCAGCGTGGTTACTGCCTCATTTCGAAAAAATGCTCTACGATCAGGCCATGCTGATGATGGTCTATGCCGAGGGATGGCAGGCCACCGGTAATGCCAGCTTCGCCTACACAGCGAGACATATCGCCGATTATCTACTACGAGATATGCGCCATACCAATGGTGCTTTTTATGCTGCTGAAGATGCCGACTCTGAAGGCGAGGAAGGAAAATTTTATCTCTGGAGTTCGGTAGAAATAAGCACACTTTTAGGCAAGCGTGCTGCTGCATTCATGCAGGCCTACGGCGCAGAAGGAAATGGCAATTTCAGCGATGAAACGAAACGCAAAAAAACCGGCAAAAACATCCTACATCAATCAGCTTCAATCGATTTAGAGCGTTTTGCTGCGGACAGAAAACGACTCATGGATGCTCGTGACCAGCGCATTCGTCCCTTTCTTGATGATAAGGTATTAACGGATTGGAACGGCTTAACCATCGCAGCTCTATCTATTACCGGACGCATCCTCAATGAACCGCATTATATCGAAGCGGCCTCGAAATCAGCTGATTTCATTCTCAATCACCTGCATAAAGACGGCGTGTTAAAACACCGTTGGCGAAAGGGTCAAGCCGCCATCCACGGGCAACTGGAAGATTATAGCTCCATGGTTTGGGGTTTAACCGAGCTCTACGAAGCAAGTCTTGAACCGCGCTGGTTAGCATCTGCACTGTCCCTGAACAAAACCATGCTTAAACGCTTCAAGGGGGAGAATGGTGGTTTTTACCAGGTGGAAGAGAATGCTGAGCTGATTGCGCGCCCCATGGAGGTGTTCGATGCAGCTCTGCCATCCGGCAATGCTGTTGCCATGCATAACCTGTTGCGTTTATCCCGATTAACCGGTGATGCCAGCCTGGCAAAAGAAGCAGCCACCATGGCCGATCACTTTGCAGGCACTGCACAGCGCGCACCCAGCGGCGTACTTCACATGCTTTCTGCCGTTTTATTAGCACAATCCACAGGCAGGGAAATAGTACTAGCAGGTGACCGAAACTCCGATGAAGCAAAAAAAATGCTTGCGCTTATTCACAGCCGATATCGGCCCAACACCGTGATTTTATGGCATGATGAGGCCATCGAAAAACTGGCTCCATTCACCCGTGGTCAATCTTCCATCGATGACACAGTCACCGCTTACGTCTGCGAACACTTTCAGTGCAACCGACCCACAACGGATCTGAATGAACTGAAACAATATTTAAACTAAAGCTTGTACCTGCTTTATTTATTGGTTCACAGCTCATAAAACAACTATTTCATGGTAAGCATTTCCCCACTTAAACATAGGGCAATCGCATTAAAATAATAAAAGAATTGCGGTGGAAAATACTGAATATGCTGTAAAACACAGGGTGTTTTAATGCGACTGCCCTGCACTTAAACATGCACCATTGGCAAAACGCCCTGATTAGGCATAGATTATTCAGAACTAAAATAACTGAGTCTTACCCTTGACTGCTATTTAATATTCAACCCCAAATACCATATAGGTGAACTAAGAAAGGTAACACATGAAGACGTGCATGCATTATCAAATCAGGTATTAGAAACCCAGGAGAATTCAATGGCATATTCAAAAGACCTGCTTGTATTGAGAGACGGTCAAGCGCAGTCCGGTAAAGTAATAAAAAATGAATTTAAAATTAAAACTGCATTTGGTGATGTCACTGTAAAAAAAGAAAATATTGTGCACATTCACTTTGCTCGTTCGGAAGGCACAGGCTACCCTCTTAGTGATGAAATCAAGACCAATACCGGTGATGATATAAGAGGAAAACTGGTACAAACACAAGCGATTTCCTTTGTCTCCGCAGAGAATAATCAATCAGAAAGAGTACACAGAGACAACATCAACACGCTCCTTTTCCTTGGCTCGCAAGACGCCCCCGCCTGAGAACGCAATAAAGATATTCAGCGAACAAATAGACAGTCCCCTTCTCAACGTTCACCATATCGCCTTATCAGAGTTGAGCGTATGCAATCAAAACTGAGGAATGCTGATTACACCTATTGGGAAGTGATAACTTTAAAGGATGCCAACATTGAAAGAATCTAACTTAACTACCAAATATGTTTTAGAAATATATGAACCCAATGATGATAGCCGTATAGCTGCTGTTTTTACTAGTGGCACCCCTTTTATGACCATTTCAAAAGGCGAGTATATCAATACATCTGCATTTACTATGTCAAACCCGCATAAAGTATTAAAGGTTACTAGTGTTGAGCATATCCTATGGGAGGTTGAGGGGCGTCATCGAAGTCAAAAGATCTGTATTCGCACCAATACAGTGGAAAACCCATTCAAATAAATGCGTCCCAAAGCAACATCCAGGCTTCACCCTGAGTCTACGGATCGATTCTTCGCGGCTTGTAGAGCGCGTTTATAGGCCAGTGTTATCATCTTTTTGCTGTACTGGGTCTTAGGGACTTTGATACCGTACTGTTCAATAATCATATCAATGCCCAATGGATCAGGATCTCCATCGATCAATTCACTGAGCGCGGATTTGGCAAACCGCTTGCGCCTTGTCAACTCAAAGATACGAACCGCTCTGGCTAAACAGATATGATGTTGAACGTTCATTCAGCTTGCCTCACTGCGTAAGACAAACGACAAACAGAGAAACAGAACAGTTTATTTGTTCCTGCGCAGTTTCAATGCGTTGAATACTTCGTCAGCATGAAAGGATGAACGCACCAGAGGGCCAGAGGCAACCATGCCAAAGCCTTTTTTCTCGGCGATGTATTTAAAATCGTCAAACTCTTCCGGCGTCCAATATTTCATGACCGGATGATGCTTTTCACTCGGCCGCAAATATTGCCCGATGGTAAGAATATCGATATTCGCTTCACGCATATCATCGAGCACCTGCAATACTTCATCCCGTTCTTCACCAAGTCCCAGCATAATGCCTGACTTGGTGACTACATCAGGATCAACTTCTTTGGCGCGCTGTAATAACCGTAAGCTGGTAAAATAACGTGCGCCCGGACGCACGGAACGGTAGAGGCGCGGTACTGTTTCCAGATTATGGTTAAAGATATCTGGTTTTGCATCCATAATGGTATTCAGGCAGGAATCCGCTTTGCGTTGAAAATCCGGCGTGAGAATTTCAATCGTCACATCCGGTTGACGCGCTTTAAGCTCTCTGATCACCGTTGCATAGTGCCCAGCCCCACCATCCTTAAGATCATCACGATCCACCGATGTGATCACCACATGTTTCAGGCCAATCTGGGCGACAGCCTTGGCCAGGTTCACCGGCTCATCAAGATCTACCGCATCAGGGCGACCGGTTTCCACATCACAAAATGCACAAGTGCGTGTGCAAACACGTCCTAAAATCATAAACGTGGCCGAACCCTGCTTCCAACAGCTCCCGATATTGGGGCACGAGGCCTCTTCACAAACGGTATTCAGCTTCAAGTCACGCATCATCTGCACAATATCATTATACTCTTTCGACATCGGCGCGCGCACTTTTAACCATGAGGGTTTACCCACCATGGGTTCGCCTTGCATTTCTGTTTGGATAGGGATCACTTTACGGCTCATGGGCGTATTGTATGGGCCAACTATTTTTTTGCATCCACAATAACGCAATGCCTATTACTATTTTCAACACGCCCCATGGATAAGCCGTGCTTTTCATCACCATTGTTGGCATCCTTCGCTTTCAATTCGCTGCGCATTTCTGCAGCTTTCAGGGAGAAAATATGAGTAGTTCGTGTTTCATTAAATTATTGGCAGTAAGTCTGGTTGTATCGCTGGTCGGTTATCTGTTGGGTAACATGTTTGGATTTACAGGTGTACCTGCGGGCTCTGTATTGGCAACCGGGCTATTCATCGGCACTGTTTTCGGTGGCCTGTTGGTTGCTCTAGCACCAAAAGGCGGAGAAAAGAACAGCACTCCAAATGATGCAGCCAATGCCGATAGCAGAAACATCTATGTTGGCAACTTACCATTTAATGCAGGAGAAGATGATATCAAAAATATCTTTTCGCCCTATGGTGACGTGCTCGACATTCGCCTGGTAAAAGACCGTCGCAGTAAACGTTTTAAAGGTTATGGTTTTGTTGAAATGTCAGCCAATGGTGCAAAAGCAGCTATCGAGCACCTGGATGGTACTGATTACGCCGGTCGCACCCTGCGTATCAATGAGGCCAAAAAGAAAGAAGATTAATGACTTGATGACTGAATAACCCACATCTTATGAACGCATACAAAATAGGAAGAGCCTCGGCTCTTCCTATTTTATTTTATATTGCGCGGCGCTTACGAACCGCAGAGGCCAATGTATGCAACAGGGCTTCTGTATCATCCCAACCCAGACACGCATCAGTCACACTGATCCCAAAAGCTGGTTTTTCGCCCACAACCACATCCTGACGCCCTTCATTCAGATGAGACTCAATCATCACACCAGTAATCGAAGCGTTTCCTGCAGCAATTTGTCCAGCCAGATCTTCGCCCACGTCTATCTGACGTTTGAACTGTTTACGGCTGTTGGCGTGACTGCAATCCACCATCAAATGTGTAGCTAAGCCTGCCGATTCCAGTTCGGCACTGGCTTTAGCAATACTGGCTGCATCATAATTCGGCTCTTTACCACCGCGCAGAATGATATGGCAATCATCATTTCCGGCTGTAGAGAAAATGGCCGATTTACCCTGTTTAGTCAGTGAAATAAACACATGCGGATGACGTGCTGCCTGAATGGCATCAACAGCAATCTTAAATCCACCATCTGTACCATTTTTGAATCCAACAGGACAAGAGAGCCCACTGGAAAGCTCACGATGCCCTTGCGATTCAGTAGTACGCGCACCAATAGCACCCCAACTGACCAGATCAGCCACATATTGCGGCGTAATCAGATCAAGGAACTCTGTACCAGCAGGCACGCCTATCTCATTCAAATCAAGCAATAGTTTGCGCGCCAGGCGAATGCCTTTATTGATTTCAAACGAATCATCCAGATTAGGATCATTGATCAACCCTTTCCAACCGACAGTGGTTCGTGGTTTCTCAAAATAGACACGCATCACAATCAACAGATCATTACCCAGCTCTTCGCGCATACGTTTGATATGCTGAGCATACTCCAGGGCGGCATCCGGGTTATGAATAGAACATGGTCCAACGATGGCCAACACACGATCATCTTCACCCTGTAAAATATCGTGAATGGCCATGCGCGTATCATGCGTAGTGCGCGCAGCGATTTCGCTCATCGGATACTCATTATGTACCTGTTCAGGTGCTGCAATTTCACTCATACCATTAATGCGTATATCGTCAGTATTATATTTCATCGCCATTATTCCTGATCCCTTTCTATACTTTAATCGCCACCAGCTCTCACCGATGGCGGCGCAGTATCGCAGAAAATCCACCAAACTGTTAGTACTGAGACGACTCAGCTTATTTTTTAACGTACTTGCACAGGCACCCTAAGAAAAGTTACATTACAGTCATGTCCCGCCTGCTATTTATATTCATCACGACTGCGCTGCTGATCAGCTGCTCATTTGATGCTATCCGGATTGATCTGGCTGGTGGCTGGTCGGTAAAATCATTGGTCGCATTTCGACACACTAACCCCCAATCGATTACTGCATCCAAAGATGGGAAATGGCTCTATATCAGTCTAGAAAACAGTGCAGGACTTTCTACACCTAGCCTTGCGACCATCAACATGGCAACAGGTCATCACCAGATCCTTCTCAACGGCCTGCATCTGGCGCACGGGCTGAAAATAGCACCAGATACCAGCCTGTGGATCGGCGAACAGTATAAACAAGGCATGATCTGGCGCATCTCCGAACCTGAAATGCTACCGGAAGATCAACGGATAGAGCGCACCACGCTTGCTGTCAGCCACCCATCCATTGCACCCTTACCAGCTGCAGGTCGCTTTACCCACAGCGGTTTTGCCTTCTCCCAAGATGGCCATTTTGCCTACATGGCTGGTGCCGACACCCAGGGCAGACTCTATCGATATACGCTGCGCAGCCGAAAATTGCAGGTGCTACATGCACAATTGGGCTGGCTCTCCATTACCAACCCGGAAAGTGCCGAAGCTGAAGCGACTCGCCTCAAAGCCCGTGCTTTTACACCGCTTCGGGGGGTTACCGTGCTTCCGAATGGCCATATACTCATCGCTGAACCCGCCAAGGGAAGGCTGCTAGAGCTGGATGACAGTGAGCATCCTGAATTGTCCACCTATCTCGATGATGCTGAACTCAAGCAACCGATGGATCTGGCGTGGGATACTGCTCGACAGTGGTTATGGATCAGTGATAGCTACAAACCTTCACGTCTTTGGACCTATGATGGCAATCGACTCAACCGCATAGCCAGCCACAAAGAAGCACGTATTACAGGTATCGCAGTGCATGGAGAAACAGTGTACCTGAACCTCCGTGACAATGGACAATCCCCGGAAATAACACTGAAATTAACCGAAACTGATACGCCCTAAAAACGCTGCATGCCTGACCTGCGCGGCAGCTGACCTAATACTGAACACACCTGTCTAGCAAAACAGTGAGAGCCGTTATTTTCCTGGCCTATTAAGATAGCGTTTCCAGACATATCTACTTAAGCAGGAGCATTCACCGCCAACAGAGCATGCATATCCGGCCTTACCGGCACCGGAATTTTCACCTGATGTCCACTACCTGGAGCGACATCCATCGGGCGGCCATAACGCGCATCATTGATGGATTCGACAACAAATGTGGCATTGCCCCCCGGGTTTACCAATTCAACGGTATCACCCACTGAAAATTTATTCTTCACGATCAATTCAGCCAATTTAGTCTCTGCATCATAGCCAACCACTTCTCCAACAAAACGTTGCACATCAAAGCTGGAGTTGCCGGTTTCATAGTTTTGGGTAGATGATGAACGCTTGCGGGTATAAAAACCGTCCGTATAGCCACGGTTTGCCAAGCCATCGAGTTGAAACATCAGAGCCGGATCAAACGGTTTCCCGGCCATGGCATCATCAATAGCCCGGCGATAAGTCTGGGCTGTACGCGCTACATAATAATGCGATTTGGTACGCCCTTCGATCTTCAATGAATCCACACCAATATTCACCAAGCGCTCCACATGCTGCACCGCACGCAGATCTTTCGAGTTCATAATATAGGTACCATGCTCATCTTCAAAGATTGGCATCTGCTCATCGGGGCGGTTCGGCTCGGTCAGTGTGTAAACCTGATCAGCTAAGGGGTGACGTTGAACATTGCCTGTTTCGGCAAACGGCTGGGTATCCATACCATCAAGCACCTGAATTGGAATAATATCTCCCGAAATATCCTCTGTTGCTTTTTCCATGCCGTAGTCCCAACGGCAGGCATTGGTACAGCTGCCCTGATTGGCATCCCTGTGATTGAAGTAACCGGAAAGCAAGCAGCGCCCTGAATAGGCCATACATAGTGCGCCATGTACAAATACTTCCAACTCAATATCCGGACACTGCTGGCGAATTTCTTCTACTTCATCCAGGCTCAATTCTCGTGACAGAATAATACGGCTCACGCCGGCCGACTGCCAGAACTTTACAGCCGCATAATTCATAGTATTGGCTTGCACCGACAAATGCACAGGCATCTCCGGCCAACGCTCCCGTACCATCATAATCAGACCGGGGTCCGCCATAATCAATGCATCCGGCTTCATATCAATCACCGGCTGCATATGCTCAAGATAACGTTTTATTTTATTATTATGCGGTAACAGGTTGCTGGCTACAAAAAACTTCTTACCCAAGGCATGTGCTTCATTAATACCTGTTTGTAAGTTATCCAGCTGGAAATCATTGTTGCGCACCCGCAAGGAGTAACGCGGTTGGCCGGCATAGACTGCATCTGCACCATAGGCAAATGCATAACGCATATTTTTAATGGTACCGGCAGGAGCCAATAGCTCTATTTTTCTGTTATTCATGATTGATTCCTTCTCTGCCTATGTTTATCCGGAACGCCGACTTTCGCCTGTTCAAGCTGGTCACGCACCAAAGCCAGATGCAGACGCAAATCATACAGTTCTTCTGCATAAGAAAGCGGCACTTTCACCTTGCGAATTTCCATCTCTATACGATCCAGATCCAGCTGCAGCGACTCCGAATAACCAGCCATCATCTCCGCATCTATTTTGCCAATCTCTTCATACCAGCGATAAATACCCGAACGAATACGCCAGCGATAGAGCGGAGGCATCACTTTAAATAGTGGAATAAGCAGCACAAGGAAGGGCAATAACATCACTTTCAGTCGATTTACCAGTGTGGCGGCCCAAAATGGTAAATATCGCTGCAAAAGTGGCGGCCCTGATTTGTAATAGTTCTTCGCCACTGTACTCAAACCAAGTCCTGCATACTGCGCTGTAGGAAAGGCTCCTGCCGTTGAAAACAGGCTACTACCAGCATGAATATCCGTTGCAGCCTGCATCATCAAGGCCTGTAGCGCAGGGTGCATAGATTCATTCACAATCAGGGTTGCGGCACTGGCCAATAAGGGTGTATCGGTAGCAGGTAAGTTAGCCGCCAGATTCAATGCTCCTTGCGGCAGCAGCACCGATGAAATCGAATCCATACGACGGGTATATGCCATCGCCCGCTTAATCGGCATCAAATGAACATTTGTATGTTGCTCCAGGTTTTGCACCGCTGCGCTGGTGGCCGCAGATACAATCATAACCGCATCAATCTCTGCCGCGATCAGTGCTTTGGAAGCATCTAATGAAGACAATGACAATAACGCACTATTCTTTTCATCAATTCCATTCTCAGATAAGAGCTGCAAAGCCAATACTCGTGTACCACTACCCGGCAAGCCAATGGCGATACGTTTTCCTTTTAATTCGCTTAAAAACTGAGCCTTCACACCCTGACGTAAAAACACCCAGAGTGGTTCATAATACATGCTTCCGAGTGATTGCAACACGCCTGTCTTCGCTGTTTTGGTTGAGACCAGACCACTTTGCACAAAGGCGACATCAGCAGCTCCGGATTTCAATCGTTCTATATTTTCCATGGAGCCTGCCGAGTCAAAAATTTCAACACGAATACCATGCTGCCGCAGATAATCACGGTAAGACTCAGCATGTGCATAATACGCACCACCCTTCTGACCAGCTGAAAAAGTCAGCGTCATCGGTGGAGCGGGATCAACAAACTGAAAAGCAATCACAAACCCGAACAGAGCCAGCAATGTCGCCGGCACAAGTAATTTAATTTTATCCATGACGCCGAAGTGTAGAGACAACACCACGATTCTACCATGCGTTACAACAGTGGTGAGCTTATCCCGAACAAGTTACCTGCTCCAGCTTCACGAATCCGCTCACTTCGCCTTGGGAAAATCGTAATCAACAAAATCCGCCCAACTGCCGGCATCGAGCCAATGATCGACTGGAAATTCAATCGTCACCATGCTGCAGGTCGGCATGCTGCCAAAGAACTCACCCGTCAATTTTTCAGCCAACTCCGTGATTCCGGGGTTATGCGCCACCAGCGCTACTGTTTTCGCATCATCCGGAAGATGGCGAATAATATCCTGGATGGTGTCAGGGCTGGATAGATACAACTCCTTACGCCATTCAATAGATTGCTCCGGAAAGCTCAAAGATTGTGCCAGCAAACGCGATGTTTGCTCTGCCCGTATTGCCGAGCTACTGATCAAAACATCCAACGACAGCTCCGCATTCGCTAAACGGGCAGACAGACGTTCTCCCATCAAAGGAGCATCGGATAAACCACGCCCATTCAGGCTACGTTCAAAATCTGTCACGCCTTCATTCCAACTCGATTTAGCATGACGAATCAATATAAGTCTTTTCATAAATCAGCTCTCCCTGATGCGTGCAGATGCCGTATTAAACAGTTGCACCGCAGCATGTTCAGCATCATCAGCGGCCAGAATGGCACCAATCACAGCTAAAGCCCGGCCGAGTAACAAACTACAATTTTCCAGTGTAATCCCGCCCAGCGCAATTACGGGTAACTTAGCATCAGAAACCAGTTCTTCAAACAGCTCCACACCCATATGCGGTGCCCCGGGGTGTGAGTCGGTCGGAAAGACAGGAGAAAGCATAGCAAAGTCAGCGCCCATTTCATGGGCCAGAGCCAGTTCACAAGCGTCATGACATGAAACAGACACACTCATTTCAGGCGCTCTCAACCATTGTCGAATTGCCGCCACACTGGTGATTCCAGCGCTGGCCAAATGCACCCCGTCAGCTCCGACAGCCGCCGCAATATCGGCCTGAGAATGGATAATTAAACGGGCTTGGTGAGCAAGCGTCATCTGCCTGAGCCGTGATGCCAGCGCCAACAGCTTTGCAGATGTAAGACTCTTTTCCCGCACCAGCACAGCATCCACGCCACCACATAGGGCTTGTTCCACGTGATGAAACAGCGACTCTCCGGAAAATCGGGAGGAGTCCGTGATAAGGGTAAGTGCGGGTGTCGCCGCTGGCGAACGCGAAATGCTATCCGACATAATTCACTGCGGCTGCAACGCTAAAGTGATGGCTTTGTATAAAGTCATCGTACCTAATCCATTAAAACTCTTTTAAAATCCAGCTTGGCGGAACAATGCGTGTTGCTCCACCGGGCAAACGACGCTCGAATTCGCCACCTGCATTACGATAAAGGTAATAGGCCGGCATCCCCCCGGGAGGTTGCACTTTGATCTCAAACACCTTTCCTTTTGGACCATACTCGGTAATGACCGTACCATCTTTGCGTTTATATGAGCGCACATCCACCCCAGTATTGCTATCCGGTGCATTCAACTCATCATGTAAATTGGCTGCAGGATCCATACGTTCTTCTACCCTGTCCGAAGAGACCTCCACGTCATCCGTCACCTCAGGTGGGGCCATCGCATCATTGGCCGCCATCAATTGAGGCGGCGCCAGTAACAAGGTACAGAGCAGTAACATCAGATTAGGTAGGGAAAATGGAAAAATATGCATGCAAGCAGTATAGCGCTGAAAATCTAAATTGGTAATGGGGAATTTTCCGCCGCCATGGGTGTTTTCAGAGCTATCGCACAACTCACATCACCAGAGCGTTGCGAGACAGAATCAAGCGGTTGGCTTGATCCTGTCAACAATATTGTGCCCCTGCCGCTGATGCAGAATGACAGCCAGAATATGTGCTGCAAGCAATGCCTCTAAAGCACCAACAAGTAACTCATGTGTTTCAGCTACCAACTCAATAAGGTCAGTCTGTGGAGCAGTCGTGCTCCAGCCGAAGAACAACACGGTTCCGGTAACAGCCATACCAATGCCACCCAGCACAATAAAACCATGCACACTGCGCGCGACGGCCTCACCATCCTCAGGCGCAGCCAGTTTTCCCAGTTTCCAACCGGCCATCTGTGTCTTTATTTCATCGGCTAATTGCTTGCGCCCAGCGGCAAATAACCATGGCAATAACAAGCGCCAATTGGCTCCGGGTAGAGATGTCATGGCTAACATGATGCGAATCAGTAACAAGCCGGCAATCGTCAAGCCTAGAATCTCATGTACTTCGAAACCAAGTGTCTCTTCTACAGGCATGCCCGGAACAGTATGCTGATGAGCCTCATGTGCCATCGCAGGTGCAATCCACTGTACAGCTACAGCAGGATGATCTTCGACTTCAGGTACATCCATCAGCTCACCAATGGCCAGCTGGGTAAGCATACAGAGTGCTAAGATGCTATGTAAGATGCGAATAGGTTTTGCATATCCTTGATCTGTTTGGTCTGTCATATTCATTTACCTGCCAGTTTTGCCATACGCAGACGCAATGCATTAAGCTTAATAAAGCCACCCGCATCCTTCTGATCATATGCGCCTTCATCATCTTCAAAGGTGCAGAGGCGCTCATCAAACATGGATTGATCAGAACGACGCCCCACAACCTCGACATTGCCTTTATAAAGCTTAAGGCGCACGTCACCATTGACGGTAAGCTGCGATGTATCAATCGCTGCCTGCATCATGACACGCTCAGGTGCGAACCAGAAACCGTTATAGACCATCTTGGCGTAACGTGGCATCAACTCATCTTTCAAATGTGCAGCTTCACGATCGAGTGTGATCGATTCAATAGCACGATGTGCCTTGAGCATGATGGTGCCACCCGGTGTTTCATAACAACCACGTGATTTCATACCGACAAAACGGTTTTCAACGATATCAATGCGGCCAATACCATGTTTTCCACCCAGACGGTTCAGCTCGGCAAGCACTGTTGCAGGTGTCATCGCAACACCGTTGATCGCAACAATATCACCAGACAGATAGCTGAGTTCGATATATTCAGGCGTGTTTGGTGCAGCTTCAGGCGACACACTCCAACGCCACATCTCTTCAGTTGGCTCACACCACGGATCTTCCAAATCATAACCTTCGTAGGAGATATGCAGCAGGTTGGCATCCATGGAATATGGCGATTTAGAGCCTTCGCGTTTGCGTTCAACCGGAATGCCGTGTTTGCCAGCAAAGTTCAACATATCTTCACGCGAGACCAAATCCCACTCACGCCATGGCGCAATCACTTTCACATCAGGCTTCAAGGCGTAAAAACCAAACTCAAAGCGTACCTGATCATTACCCTTACCTGTTGCTCCATGCGAAACAGCATTCGCACCTTCCGCTTCAGCAATTTCAATCATGCGCTTAGCGATCAATGGACGGGCGATGGAAGTGCCCAACAGATACTCACCCTCATAAATAGCATTGGCACGAAACATCGGAAAGACATAATCACGCACAAAATCTTCACGCAGATCTTCGATATAGATCGATTTTACGCCACCGGAAATGGCCTTAGCGCGAGCCTCTTCTACTTCATCGCCCTGACCAAGATCAGCGGTAAAGGTCACCACCTCACAATCATAGGTGTCCTGCAACCATTTCAAAATAATTGAGGTATCGAGCCCCCCGGAATAGGCCAGAACAGCTTTTTTTACATCGGAATGCGCCATGTTAAATCCTTATAGTCCATCATATTTATCACCCCTGTGCATAGTTCATTAGGGATGTTGCAAACGCTACACGTGCCACCTGCACCTTTCCAAGCTCTTTACATCGAAGCTGCTGCCTCAAGACTCAACAGTTGCTGTTTCCATAGTGATCCAAAGGCAAATCCACCCAATCCGTCCGCTGCAACCACACGATGACAAGGTATCATAACAGGCAATGGATTTGCCCCTAAAGCCTGCCCCATTGCGCGCGGTGAAGTGTGCAATGCCTTGGCTACTTCACCATAGGTACGCATTTCACCGACGGGTATCTTCAACAGCTCCAAGCGCATGCGCTGCTGAAACACCGTCGCAGCAGGAGCCAATGGCGGCAATGCTTGCATATCCCCATTGAAATAATGCTCAAGCCATTCAGAAACCGGATCAGCATGTGGCAATAGCAGCGTCTCATCCTGGGCACCCGGCTCTTGCTGCAACATAAGGCGAGTACAGCAGCAGCCATCCCACGCATAATGAATTTGTCCTAATTCACTAGAAAAGAGATACATCATGCAGAAATGATAACACATGATTGGCTTGTACCCATACATGGACATAGATTCTGAAGTCTGCAAACACTCATCAACAAGGGCGTTAAATGGACTGGACACTTTTTTTCTCAGCACTGATCTCTTCAACGCTATTTCCCGGCGGATCAGAAGCACTACTACTCTACCGTTTAAATGAAGGGGGAGCTGCCATCACGCTCGTATTCATCGCCACAGCCGGCAATGTATTGGGCAGTTGCATCACCTATGCTATGGGGCGCCTTGGTAATCAAGCCGTACATAAAAAATGGTCACGTATTTCAGCCGAGCAGGTTGAACGGGCAGAAGTGTGGTTTCATCGCTATGGTCAAGCATCCTTATTACTGGCCTGGTTGCCCATCGTTGGCGACCCACTATGTCTTATTGCAGGTCTGTTACGATGTAACCTTATTACGTTCCTGGTTCTGGTCACTATAGGAAAATTTATCCGATATGCTGTGCTGGCTTTACCATTCTTTTAACCATCACATCTTCCATTACATTTTATATTGACGCTGTAAATTACGTTTAACATCCTTCTCTTTCAAATCATGGCGTTTATCATGTGCTTTTTTACCACGAGCCAGACCAATTTCCAGCTTCACATAATTGCGTTCATTAAAATAGATTTTCAGGGGTACAAGCGTTAGCCCCTTCTCTTTAAGCTTACCCATCAGGCGGTGAATTTCTTTAGCCTTTAACAACAGCTCGCGCGAGCGGGTTGGATCCGCAGGATTATTCATCGCGGCCGGCTTGTAAGGATTAATGTGACAGCCAATCAACAGCAAGCGATCCTTACGGATAATACAGTGCCCCTCATTCAGACTGGCTTGCCCAGCACGAATCGACTTTACCTCAGGGCCAAGCAGAATCATGCCTGCTTCATAGGTTTCTATAATATGATATTCATGCCGCGCACGACGATTTACAATAGCCATTTGCGAATGCTAACCCAAACTGATCATGAGGCTAGCCCGAAATAGAACAGACTGGCCCGTATTATTCATAAACAGGCATGATGATTGCGCAGGACCTATGTTTGCAACGGGTTACGAGCGAGCGAGCGCAGCTATATTTACGGCCGGCCGACGAGAGCCCTTGGCAGATAAATGATAAGCAGCGGCGCGGCAACGTTTGTAAATTACAGGCTAGTATCTACCCCAACGCTCTTTGCGGCGAAATTTCAAATGCGGCGCCAATAAACCCAGCAATATGCCAAGTAAAATCGCGCCACCACCAAGCATAAACCAGCGCTGTTGGGCCCCGCTACGGATATCATGTGTATCCTGACGCAAATCCTCCAAGGCCCTTTCAGCATTCTGTGCACTGACCTGCAAAGCCTTATTTTCATCTGCAATAATCACTGCATTCGCTGCTACTTTGCGAATATGCTCCAGCTCTTTCTCAATTGCTTTATTTTCCACACCTAACTTTGCATGCTCTAACTCGAGTGTTTGTTTAGCCTGCTTTAAACTTTTCAGTTGGCTCAACTCTTTCTCAGCCCAGGCCAGACGATCTCTGGCGGCAGGAGATTTCATCAAATACCGACTTAAAATCCAACCTTCTTTACCTTGAGGTGTGCGCACACGCGTATAACCCGCTTCGGACTGCTCAAGCACCTCTACAGCGACACCACTGGGCAACATTTTCACAATAGTAAAACTGGTACCTTGTCCTGATCGCAACGGTAATTTGGCTTGATCTACGATATATCGGGTTTCAGCCTGCACCGACGAGATACCTACAAACAACGCGAAAATGATCATCAAGGCTTTCATAAATCTCTCCATACACTACAACGAGCGGGCATCATAACATGAAAGATCAATCACTTAATATGTTTTATCAACATGCAGAGGCAAAAGCCCTTGTGCATTGAACTATGTACTTGATAGCATCAAATATGTAATTTACTATCCGCTGCTTAGGGTTCTATAAAGGGAGTTTCTTTCATGCACAAGTTCAGGTTTTTCCTGGTTGTTTTACTGTTTTCTGTGTCATCCTGTAGCACTATTGATTCAATTTTTAACACGGGTGAACCAGAAGTAGCTGTTCCGGTAAGTAACGACAAGATCGCCTCTGAAAACAATCGCTTAGAAACAGAAATTTACGCTCTGCGTGGTTCGTTACAACAGATCAAAGATGACATTGCACGCAAGAAAGCTGAAAAAGCCCGTGCTCTTGGAGCAGAACAGCAAGCCACCGCACAAAAAGCAATTCCAATAGATCGTTTATGGGTTACCGTTTCATTTCGATCCGGACACATGGCACTAACATCAGATTCGGGTAAAGCACTAAAACGACTGGCTGCAAAATTTCTATCCAAAGACCGTGAGCAAACGATTGAAGTGCGTGGATACACTGATGATGAACCTATTGGTGGCTATGCCCGCAGCAGGCACACCCCTCGACACCCCTACAAAACCAATCTGGCACTGAGTCAGGTGCGTGCGGATAATGTAGCAGGAGCACTCATTAACGCAGGATTACCACAGAATATTGTGCAAGCGCAGGGATTCGGTGCAGCAGATTTTGCTGCCGGCAACAACACCGATGCGGGCCGTCAGAAAAACCGACGGGCAGAAATCCATCTGGTTAGTCGCTAAGCACATCGTTCCAATAAAACAGCCCTGTGAAAGCCGGGCTGTTTTTTTTTTACCTACCTGCAGATATCATTGCATGATTGTTAGCATCAACAACACATAAACTAGGTTCCTAGGGGAAAAACATGTCAGGAGATAATCATATCACGGCAAAGATCGGGGTAGGCTTTCCGATGATTATTGCTATCACGGCTCTCATCCTTTCTCTGGCCTCTGGCATCGTCAATTACAGGCAAAATAATCTATCCAATCTCGAAAGTAGTCTGAGAGACACACGCGATCAGTTACAACTGGCTAAAAATGACATTACTGATATTCAAATGAATACGATTCAACAGCTTGTAGATGCTGAACTCGCCATTAAAAACCAAGCTAAATTAAAACATGAAAATGAAACACTAACTGAAAAACTCAAAGAATCGAAAGTCCGCATGGGTGAATTGGAAAGACAAATTAAACGCATGGATGACAAAACTAGTCGCCAGTCTTCTGCATTAAAAAAAGCACAAAAGAGAGCTAAAGCATCTCATTCAAAAGCAAGGGCTAGCGCTAAGACCACCCTGCCTGCGGACAAAAGCGGAGCAAGCAATGCCTCTGCCAGTGTAGAAATCTATTTAAATAATATACCCACAGCATTGCAAAACAGTATTATAAAATCTATCAAAGAGAAAAAATTTAGACCTACTTTCCCTGCATTGACCAAATCGATGCACCTCAGCAAAAAAACCACTATTTTTTATTACAACGAAACCTATAAAGATATTGCAAGCAATCTACGCAAAATCCTGATGACACAGAATAAGGGTAAAATCCTGCTAAAAAAAGGTGCTAGCGCCTACGCTGCAAATAAAATCATTGTGCACCTGATCGGGCAGTAACAGAGCATGCCCGCCAACCCTTGGCAGGCATGCTCATGATTGCAGATGTTTCATCACTATCTGACTTAATGCCTTAATATGCGCATCACCATCATTTAAAGCAGGGATATAACGATACTGCTGACCGCCGGCCTCGAGAAAATAATCACGATTTTCCATGGCCACCTCCTCGATAGTCTCCAGGCAATCTGCTGCGAACCCAGGGCAAATCACATCAACAGATTTCACTCCTTCCTCACCCCACGCTTTCAACGTGGCATCGGTATATGGCTGCACCCATTGCTCACGGCCAAAACGCGACTGAAATGATACAAAGGAGCTCTCTTCATCCAGCTCCAGCTGCTCACGCAACAGCCTGGCTGTTTTTCGGCAATGACAGGGATAGGGATCGCCATTTTTGAAATAACGTTCAGGAATACCGTGGTAACTCATCAGTAAGCGTTCAGGTTTACCATGTTCTGCCCAATAATTTCGCACACTCTGGGTCAATGCTTCAATATAAGCCGGGTGATCATGATACGCGTCAATCATATGCAGCTCCGGAACGCGCCGCCATGACTTCAACACGTCGGATACAGCATCAAATGTAGATGCTGTCGTAGTCGCTGAATATTGTGGATAGAGTGGCAATATAATAATTTTCTTACAGTTTTTTGACCGCAAGGCTTCCAGACCAGCCTGGATAGATGGATTGCCATAACGCATCGCAAGCTCAACATGCACATGGTCGCCAGCGGCTTCGCGCAAACTATGAGCCAGTTTTTTCTGCTGATTTTTGCCAATCGCCAACAGCGGAGAGCCATCATCTGTCCACACTTTACGATAAGCTGCCGCCGATTTGGCTGGGCGCACATTCAAAATAACCGCGTTTAGCACCAACCACCAGAGCCAGCGCGGTTGCTCTACCACACGCGGATCCCAAAGAAACTCTTTGAGATACGCCCGCACTGCTTTTGTTGTAGGCGCATCCGGAGTACCAAGATTGGTTAACAACACCCCTGTTGAAACCGGCTGTTCATGATTAAATTCCTGTTGTGCATTGAAACGCATTGTTACCCCTTACACCCCGTCGTATCTGTCATGACTCACATCAACATCACGCACACTAAAATCGTTCAGTGATTCTGTTAACTGGAATGGCACAAATGTTACAGCATCGACGCTTGCACCCACGGGCCCGTGTCTCAGCCAATCCTGCATAGGCAGTGCGTCACCACAAATACAACACTCCACACTTCCATCCGCCCTGTTTTTCACCCAACCTCGAATACCCAGTTCTCGTGCCTTAAGCCGCGTATGATAGCGAAAACCGACACCCTGAACACGTCCGTGCAGGTGAACAAGGAGCCCCGCCTCTGACATCAGTGCTCTGGCCGCAGCACAGTATCCGATGCCACTGCTGAGGATTGAGGATAATCAGTGGAGTAATGTAGCCCGCGAGACTCAAGGCGCTGCTCAGCACTACGTATAATCAATTCGGCCAACAAAGCGATATTACGCAGTTCCAGAAGATCCTGACTCACCGGATGTTTCCAATAATAGGAGGCAATCTCATCCTGAATAATACGCAGACGGCGAGCGGCACGGCGCAGGCGTTCATCAGAACGCACAATACCAACATAGTGTGACATGGTAGCCCTGATTTCATCCCAGTTCTGTTTGATCTGAATACGCTCGATTTCCGGTACAATGCCTGAGTCATCCCAATTCGCTATTTCACAGGCCTGAGGCGCTGGCTGCTTAATCACATCAGCAGCACAACAATCAGCCATGACCAGGCATTCAAGTAACGAATTGCTGGCCAGTCGATTGGCACCGTGCAATCCCGTACATGCGGTTTCTCCAATCGCATACAGACCATCCAAACTCGTTTTACCATTCACATCTGCTTGAATGCCACCACAAATATAGTGTGCCGCAGGCACCACCGGCACAAGCTCCTGAGTTAAATCTATACCCAACGCCAGAAGACGGCTGTGAATATTACGGAAGTGATCCAGAATAAGGCTCGCGTTTATCGGGCGGGCATCAATATACATGCAATCAACACCCTGTTTTTTTATCTCATGGTCAATCGCACGCGCAACAATATCGCGTGAAGCCAACTCTCCGCGTTCATCATAATCAAACAGAAAACGGCGCCCATCAGCATCTACGATATGCGCCCCCTCCCCCCGCAGGGCCTCGGACAACAACATACTGGAGCCTTCACGATGATACAGGCAAGTGGGATGAAATTGTATAAACTCAAGATTCATCACCGCACAACCGGCTCGCCACGCCATCGCAATGCCATCGCCGGTAGCGGCATGGGGATTGGATGTATAGAGATAGACCTTACCTGTACCGCCGGTTGCCAAAATGGTTTGTCTGGCAGCAATCGTAATCACTTCACCAGATGGATTCAGCACATACGCACCAACACAGCGCTTTTGACCGTTATCTGTAGATGCTGAGGTTACCAGATCAATCGCGACATGCTCTTCAAGCCGAGTCACATTCGCATGCGGAGCAACCTGTGCCAGCAGCGCCTCACTAATCGCTCGACCTGTTGCATCCTGAACATGCGCAACACGCCGACTACTATGGCCCCCTTCTCTGGTCAGATGCAGCGCACCGTTTTTCTCATCGAAAGCAGTACCTATCTCAATCAGCTCATCAATAATCTCACGACCATGTCCAATAATAACACGCACCACATCCTCATGACAAAGCCCCACACCGGCATCCAGGGTGTCCTGCACATGCGAATTAAAAGAATCACTCTCCGATATTACGCCGGCAATCCCACCTTGCGCATTCCAGGTGCTGGAATCTTTAAATTTGCCTTTATTCACCAACAACACCTGCCCATGTGCAGCAAGTCGGTTGGCTGCCAACAAACCAGCTGCGCCACTACCAATAATCAGATAGTCCGCATACAGGTGCTTACACTCTGTCAACGATTGATTCGCAGACACCGGTTTATCGGGCAGGAACAATTTTTCCCTTTTTAATACTAAAAACATCCAATTGTTTTTGTCCGACACCGGAAGCATCGAACAACACGTGCCCGGTCATAGCAGGGAAACCATCCGGATCGCGTAACTCACGAAACAGAGCCTGTTTTTCAAGTCCCAGGCGACTCGTGATCATCGTCGCAATACGCATTGTATCATATGCCAGACTCATCAATTGCGATGTGTTTTCATCGCCCCATACACTGCGATGTACTTGATTGAATTGCCGAATAGCAGGATCTTTATGATCCATCTCTTGTGACAGATTGGAGATCGCAAATCGCGCCCGCGATAAATAGCGTCCCCGATCATCCAGCAGATGGCCATCCTGCCAACGGCTACTGCCGTACAACGGCACACCTGAAATATCAGCATAGGCCAACTGCCCCGCCAACAGCGCAATCTGCTTACCATTTAAAGCCAGATAGATTGCATCAAAATTCACAGGCACACGAAACTCCATCTCCATCCCAGGTAAAAAGACATTCAACTCTTCATCCAACTCAGCCAGGAGCTGATCATCATCTGTTTCAAAACGCAGCTGATTCAAAACGTCACGATAATCCAACGTTCCACGCTCCATTTTCAATGTTTCAATGACTTCACCACCAAGTGATTCAAATGAAGCAACAAACATATCCGCTTCTTTCTGGCTTTCACCATCCGCAGCGATCACAACCATGCGTTTCGCATCATGTTTCCAGGCATAATTCGCCATCACATCAATTTGAGCCAATGGTGAAAGTGTATGCACAAACAGTGCATCTGATTTATGTGCCAGATGGGTTCGACCGGTCAGGCTGATCACCGGAATGCCATACTTCAAATAAGGCGTGATCGCTTCTGTCGTTTCAGCCAACAGAGGGCCAACAATAATATTGACCGATTCATTGGCCAACTTGCGGTAGGCTTTTATTGCCGTCTCTGCATTCGAACCGGTATCTTCTACGCGTAGCGTAATATATTGATCAAACTCCGTTGCAGCCAAGGCCATGCGAATTCCGCGCAGTGCCTGCCCCCCGAAACGGGCGTATTTACCACTCAATGGAAGCAGCACACCGATTGTTGCAGCACTGATTTCTCCAGCAGCCCAGGATTGAAGCTGCCGACTCTCTGCGCTACCTGGCATCAATTGCGACAAGGAGTTGGCAATTTTATTTACCCCAGCCATATCGCCACTCATCAAATGGGCGCGTCCGGCATACAGTGAAAAGGCAGGTAGAATTTCAGACGATAAGGAGCCGCTTGTCATCAACATATCGATGGTATCCAACGAAGCGCGACGCGCGGCCATTCTCAACCAGCTATCACGTCCTGACACATCTATCTGTGCTGCCGACAACAGCCAACTTATCGCTTCACCCTCGTCTGCATACTGGACAATGGCAGGGCCGATATCGAACACTTCATCCACCAGCTCACGGGTCAAACGGGGATGAACAAGCGCTTTTCGCAGGCTCGCCAGCGTTGCGTTGGCATCATCTTGCTGCATCCACCAACGCGCCTTCCAAACATAGGCATATGGCACCAGGGCATGATCAGGATATGCATCCATGGTTGCCTGCATCACCCTCGCCGCATCAGTTCGGTTACCGGCCAGCATCAACTGGGCTCTGCGAAATGCTGCCTCCTGATGCACAACAGGAGAGGGATCCAGCATCAATCGCTCCAGCTCCTGAAACACATGTTCAATGTCACCACCATCACGAGCCTGCTGCATCAAATATTTTATTTCAGCGACACTCTCGGGAGCTACGGCCATACGAGAGACCGATTCAGCACCTTTTACAGCGTTTCTGTTCGCCGTCTCAGTCGGCGTTTTGGGCTGGCAGGCGCTGAGTAATAACAGCACTCCCATAGCAACTAGCATCATGATAGGCATTGCAGCCGGAGGGGTAGGAAGATAACGTGTCCACAACATGGATTCGCAGCCTAAACATCAATCGACATCCGGCCAACTGTTCGTCGTCGCCACGCCTATCGGAAATCTCGCCGATATGACCTATCGTGCCGTCGAAACACTGAAGCAGGCTGACATCATCGCCGCTGAAGACACACGCAACAGCCGCAAACTGTTGCAACATTATGGCATCACCACAGCCATGATTGCAGTGCATGAACATAATGAAGCCAACATGATTCAAGCCCTGCTGCCACGTTTGCAACAGGGCGAAAACATTGCACTCATTTCTGATGCTGGTACGCCATTAATTTCCGATCCCGGTTATCGACTGGTGCGCGGTTTGCGTGCTGAAGGTATTCGTATTGTCCCTATTCCCGGCGCCAGCAGTGTGCTTACATCCTTGTGTGCCGCGGGATTACCAACGGATCATTTTCGTTTTACCGGATTTTTACCCCGCAGTGGAAAAACCCGCCAGCAGGCACTCAACCGTATCAATGGTTCGGATGAAACCGTCGTGATCCTGGAATCACCACACCGCCTGTTAAGTACACTACGCAATATCCAGACCTGTATGGATGCATCCCGTGAACTGGTTGTGGCCCGTGAATTAACCAAGCTATTTGAAGAATTCGTCGCTGGCAGTGCCGCAGAACTCATCAGCCATTTTGAACAACATGCACCACGCGGAGAGATTGTCTTATTGATTGGCCCTGCCACGGAAGCCGCTGTAGAACTCACGGATCAACAAATTATTGAATGTTTAGCCAGCCCTGCCATGCAAGCCCTACCGCCCTCCGCCCGCGCAAAAGCGGTGGCCAATATGCTTGGCGTTGCCAAATCTCGCGCCTATACGCTGATTACCGGCAACAACTAAGAAGATGCTGATTTACTGCATCCGGCAAGAGATCAGCGTTTCCCTAAACAACCACTCCCCTTGTTGAATCCCCCTCTCCTTACATGAGCACTAAACTGGGACAAGCTGGTGAAGATCGTGCCGTCCGCTACCTGCAGCACCGCGGTTATACTATTTTAGGACGTAATGTCCGTCTGGCTCGTGGTGAACTGGACATCATCGCCAAACGCGACGAATTACTGATTTTTATTGAAGTAAAAGCCCATCAAACGTATGAATCCGCTCTGCTGGCTGTGCACCCGGACAAGTGTGCCAGACTACAGTCAGCTGCTGAAACATGGTTAAGCCAGCATCCGAACTACGCCCATTTACAATGCCGCTTTGATTTAATCATCCTCACCCCTAGAATCGGCTTACCAATGTGGGTTTCTCCCCGCATTGAACACATGGAGGATATTATCAGGTGAGTGCTGAAGAGATTGCATCCAAGTCAATCGCGTCCAAAGCAGACGATGATACACAAACAGTATCGCACGCATTGATTCAACAGGCCTTTGCCGATGGCATTGTACTGCGTCAACAATGCATGACAGAGCTTACTGAGCCATTATTAGCCGCTGCGGCTGTCATGATCGAATGCCTCACACACGGTGGTAAAATTCTGGCCTGCGGTAATGGCGGCTCAGCTGCCGATGCTCAGCATTTTGCCGCTGAACTGGTCAATCGTTTTGAAATGAACAGACCTGGATTAGCCGCTGTAGCCCTGACCCATGATGCCTCTGTCATCACTAGCATCGCCAATGACTTCTCTTTTGCGCAGGTGTTTTCGCGCCAGGTAGAAGCACTTGGTCGCCCGGGCGATGTGCTACTGGCAATTTCTACCAGCGGTAATTCTGAAAATGTAGTCGCCGCTGCAACTGCCGCTCATGCAACAGGTATGCAAACCATCGCCCTTACCGGCGGGCATGATGGTGGAGATCTCGGACAGAGTAAGTATGTGCAACATCATCTGAATATTAATCACCCCTCCACCCCCCGTATTCAGGAAATGCATATCACCTGCCTGCATATTTTATGTACAATAATTGATAGCGACATGTTTGGGGGCAGATCATGATTATTAAACCACTTTCATTGAAAAAACTTAAAACAGTTCCCCTATCGCAACGTAAAGTTGATAGTGACAGCAAAGATTTTGGTGCCCCTTACAAGGCAGGCAACAGCCTCGAAGACTTCCTCTGCAGCCTGCCCAATTTGGGCTGTGCAGGGGACCTGTTTCATATACGTGATGCCATTGTCTCAGCCTACCGCAACAAACATGCTGTCATTCTGGCCTGTGGCGGACATGTGTTCGACTCTGGTCTTGGCCCTATGATTTGCCGCCTGATTGAGCAAAAGATCATTACCGGACTGGCGCTTACGGGTGATGCTTTGGAACAGGATGTTGAAATAGCCATGTCCGGTCGCACTGTCACAGCGCACGAACGCGAACTCCGTGATGGTAGCTACTGCATTACCGAGGAAACAGGCTGTTTGATTAACGACGCAATCAATTATGGCGCACTGGAAAATCAGGGTATTGGCAACAGCGTAGGCAAACGCCTGAATGAGACAGAGTTTGAGCATCTTGATCACTCTGTACTGGCCACAGCATTCCGTTATGGCGTGCCTGTTTCTGTGCACCCGGCCATTGGCGCCGATGCTTTTTGTTTACACCCTGCTGCACGCGGTGAGTCATTGGGTACAACCAGCATCAAAGATTTCAAACTGCTGGCTGGCATGATGGCTGTATCCAGCCATGGTGTAGTCATCAATATCGCCTCCAATGTTGTCTTGCCTCGTGTGTTACTACAGGGCATGGACGCGGCTCGGAATGTTGGTAAAAATATTGAATCACTCACCACAGCGGTGATTGATCCTGCCGCCAGCTCTTCTGCTATTACTGATGTCGTGAATAGACTGTCCTCACCCAATGGGGCAGGTTTCTGGTTATCCGGCCCTGATGAAATCCTTGTTCCTCTTCTATTTGCTTCCGTAGTGGAAACATTAGGTGATGAAGTGATCTGATAAGATCAGTTAAATATAATAATAAACACCCGCTAATTACTCAGGAGATCACATGCCCTTGTTACGTCTATTTATATTAGTTTTATTCACACTTTCTCTGTCCGGTTGCCTGGCCGGTGCCATTGTTGGTGGCGCCACTGCCGTGGGCAACACTGCGCAGGACGAACGCACTATTGGCAGACAGTTTGATGACACCGTTACCGCCTCCAAAATTGATGCGCGTCTGATTGCGGAGCGTGATATGCCTTCACGCTGGGTCAGTATTGAGGTTATCAATGGTCATGTAACCCTGATTGGAAATCTGCCCAGCAAATCCCATATTGATCGCGCTATCTTTATCACCAAACAGGTCAATGGCGTTGTTGATGTAAAGAACAAGCTTGAAATTGGCAAACCAAAATTGCGTGCAATCATGTCAGACTCATGGATTACCGCCCAGGTAAAGCGACAGTTCTGGAACGACAAACTGGTTTCCGGTTATAAAATTCATGTCGAAACGATCAATGGCAAAGTGTATCTGCAAGGTGTTGTTCACAAACTCGTTGAACGTCAGCGCGCCAAAGAGATCGCCCGCAAAACCAAGGGTGTTACGGCTGTCATTGATATGATGCGATCCGGTAACGATAAGAATTCGTGAGCCCGGCCTTGCTGCGCCATCAATCCACTCTTCAACAAGCCATTCAACAGGTTGAAGTCTGGAGAGCTGAAGGTAAAAAAATCGTTTTCACCAATGGCTGCTTTGATCTATTGCATCCCGGCCACATCGATTATTTGGAAAAAGCAGCCGAGCATGGTGATATTTTTATTATCGGCCTTAACGATGATGACTCCATTCGGCGTTTAAAGGGTGAAACACGCCCGATCAACCCACTGTCAGATCGCGCCGTCATGTTGGCAGCCCTACGTGCGGTCGATCTGGTAATACCGTTTTCTGAAGACACACCATTGAACTTGATCTCAGCACTCCTGCCCGACACCCTGATTAAGGGTGGGGATTATCAACCCGATGATATCGTTGGTGCTGCCGAAGTGCGCAACAACGGTGGCGAGGTGCTGGTCATCCCTTTCGTAGATGGATACTCCAGCTCAAAGCTGATTCAACGTATTCAAAACAGCTAAACAGTTATATTCCATCGGCGTACGTCACACAATCATTGCCGGAAAATACCGGTGTGGTTAGATATTTTTCGCCACCATCGGGGAAGATCACTACGATTTCACCGGGTTTACCTTCCGCAGCCAGCTGCTCGGCTACCTTTAATGCAGCCGCCAGAGAGCAGCCACAGGACTGACCACAAAGAATACCCTCTTCAGAAGCCAAACGCTGGGTAAAGCGGTAAGCCACATCGGTATCAATGCCGATCTTTTGATCATGTACGCTCGCGTCATAAATGCCCGGTACTATGCTGGACTCGATATGTTTCAGACCTTCAATACCATGAAAAGGAGAATCAGGTTCGGCTGCCACAATTTGAATATCGGCATTCATCTTCTTCAGATAACGGCCTGTACCTACCAGTGTACCGGAGGTGCCTAACGAGGCGATAAAGTGTGTCACTTTACCATCACTGTCACGCCATATTTCAGGGCCAGTGGACTCTTCATGGGCACGAGGATTGGCCGGGTTATTGTACTGATCAGGTTTAAAATAGAGTTCTGGATTGGCTTCATAGATTTTACGTGCATCCATAATGGCACCATCGGAGCCTTCCAGAGGATCGGAAAACACCAGATCAGCGCCAAAAGCACGGCAAATGCGTTTACGCTCTTCTGATACATTACCCGGCATCACCAGACATACCCGAAAACCCATTGTGGCTCCAATCATTGCCAGTGCGATGCCTGTATTACCGGATGTAGAATCAAGAATGGTTTTATCTTTACTCAACAAACCTTTTTTAAGGCCTTCTCTGATCATCCACAAAGCGGGACGATCTTTCACCGAACCGCCCGGATTACAACGCTCAAGTTTGGCGAAAATGCGAATATTATCCGGCAAATGACTGGTGATGTTTTGCAACTGCACCATGGGGGTATTACCGATTAAATCTAAAATTGCAGTCACTACATTCTCACCTTTGTGCTTTTCTTGATCTGCGCCATGCGCCTTTAAAAACGCGCCAATCATGGCAGATCAATGTCTCTTGCCAAGTACATCTAATATTTTTTCTCTATCGATATCGGAAAAAGGCCAACGCTGACGACCAGGCTCAGTTAAAAACGTACGCAGTTTTTGTGCCTCTACGCCCAACTGACGCAACCCTTGCAGCGTTGTGCTGCCATGCCGTTTGGCCAGTCTTTCACCGTCGATATCACATAACAGACCGTGATGCATATACACTGGTTCAGGCAGCTCCAATAAGCACTGCAACAGACGGTGAATGCCGGTACTATCCCTCAAATCATCACCACGAATGATATGCGTGATGCCTTGCGCTGCATCATCAATCACAACCGCAAGATGATAACTAAAGCCAATATCTTTGCGCCCTATAATAATATCGTAATCAATCGTATGCGCATGCCTCAGGCCTGACGCATCCAGCCAACTCACATCATCACCAACTGCTTTTAATGCTCTCTCTACATTTAGCCGCCATGCAAAAGGTTCATCCTGCATACGCAGCGTTTGTTCATGTATTGACCTGTTTCTGCATGTGCCCGGATATTCCACCAGCACATCTGCTGCATGTGGCGCAGAAGCCATACGTGCAAATTCTTCTCGAATCTCTTTACGGGTACAGAAACAGGGGTAGACCACCTGCATCTCTCTAAGCCGATCTATGGCCTGCATATAGGCCCCGGCATGCTGACTCTGATATTGAACAGGTTTACTCCATTCTAAACCCAGCCAATGCAGATCTTCTATCAACGCATCCGTGTATGTCGGTTTACAGCGGGTATGATCAATGTCTTCGATACGCAAGAGTAGCTCAGCATTATGTTGTTTGGCCCAAGCTGCGCAAAACAGCGCCGAATAGGCATTGCCAACATGCAACAAGCCCGTTGGACTGGGGGCAAAGCGCGTGCGATAGTGCAATGAATCAGGCTGTTTTTGGTTCAATTTGGCGTGATGATGGAGGTAAAATCAACGGCTGATTTTCCTTATTACGCTCAGGCCGCATCAGCATTTTTATTTCATCACCCGCTTCAAAAACAAGTGCATCATGCGGCACCAGAGTCAGCCCTTCTCGAACGATCGCCACCGGCTGTATGCCATGCTGAATGCGGCAATCGGCCATACGCATACCGATCAGCAGTGAATCAGGCTCAATATAACGCGATTCATAGGTCAAACGTTTGCGATAAGCCTGATCGTTCCAATAGGTATAGTTATACGGTTTGGCAAACAAGCGATGGGCTTGTAACTGATGAATCATGCTGGCGTGTTTCACTTCATCCTCTTCCTGCAGCGCAATATAGATTTCCGGGATATGGAACTGCTCATTCGCCAAGCGCGCAATCAATAGATTGTGATCCGATGAACCCGTCATCACCAAAGCACAACCAATCTCTTCAGCATGACATATTTCCCAATACAGTGGATCAAGCGCATTACCACACACGGCATCGTAACCTGAACGTTTTAGACCACCAATCACTTCAGCATTCAAATCCAAAAATCTGACTTCTCGATCTTCACCCAGCGCCCTACCAAGCTCGGCACCAATTTGCCCGCCTCCGATAATCAATACCGAGCGCTCGTCGCCACCTTGAATCTGCAACGCTTTCTTCAAACGCGCTGCAAACAGGCTATAACCAAGCACAGATACAATAATGACGATATATACCATTGCCAGCAGCATCTCAGCTTGAGAATCACCCTTTTCTTGCAGGATAAGTACAAACAGAGAGGTGATTGCAGCCGCCACCACACCACGTGGTGCCATACCGGCCAAATACATAGACTCATTCATGGTCAAACGACTACCTAAGGTCGATAAAAAGACAATCATAGGCCGTACAATCACTGCCAGAATCACGCACAACAACAAGCCCTGCCACAAGTATTCATACATTACCGACAAATCCATTTGACCTGCCAATAACACAAACAACACGGATATTAGCAGCATCGACAGGCTGCCTTTGAAATGTTTAAGGCGCTGGATATCATGCACTTCCATGCGTTGCAGCGTTGCTCCCATCATTAACATAGCCAACAGACCAGCCTGTTCACTGATCGAATCTGCGACAAGAAACAGTCCCCATGCCGAACTCAGCGTTAAAACCGTCCGTATTTCGAAATCTTTGGCCCAATGTGTCCCTAGCAACCAACCCAACAAACGCCCACCAGTTAACCCAACAGCTGCGCCAACACCCACTTTATACAACATATCCAGAGCCACAGTCGATGCAGACATATTGAGTGTCATGGCAACCTGAAGCATCACAATTGCCAATATAGCCCCGATCACATCAATCAACATGGCTTCAGCTGTTAATATGTGACTGATATTGCGACCCAATCGCATTTGACGAACTATTGGCATAATGACCGTAGGGCCACCCACCGATACCAGCGCACCAAACAGCAAAGCCAGCTGCCATTGCATGCCTACAATGTAATGCGCCGCAGCACCGCCTATTAACATGGTCAACAATGGCCCTATCAATACCAGCTTACCTACCACCCAGCCGTTTTCGCGCAGAGCCTTGAGATTAAGGTTTAATCCACCTTCAAAGAGAATAATTGCCAGGCCAAGCTCAATAAGCGTGTGTAGTGCAGGCCCAATGGTTTCTACATGCAGCGCATGCAGGCCAAATGGCCCCAGAGCCATGCCGGCAACGAGCCACAACAGAATAGGAGGAAACCGAAAACGGCTCGCCAGCATCTGTGCTGTTGTGGCAATCACAACCGCAACAACAAATGTCGTAGTAGGAGTTACAGTTTCTGGAAACATCGCCAATGAGGCTGACGTTATGAAGTCAGGTCGGCAAGCAACCTGTTACTAATAACAATTAGCATCTTACATATTAATAGTTTATAAACGTAATACTTGGTGTGCTTTCTCTTCAAGAAAATCATTGGAGGATGGTTTTCATAGGAACCAGACCATACCCCACATCAGATAGTGCTTCTGTCAGATGATGTTCACTATATTCCGTAGTTTAAATCACACAAACAGTGGATTAATTGCTTCTCCAGCTCGATAGATATTATACAGTCTAATCAAGGGAGAGTGACCTGAAACTGCAAAAGTAGCAGCCATTGTTGCCTATTGCACAACATGCGTCCCGACTGATGACATGCTATGGTTCCGCCAACTTTATAAAAGCAGATATCAGCACAGGTGAATTCAATGAAAGCAAACAGACATTTCAGCAAACCCGATGGGAGTAAGCGTCCGGTATTACTCATTGTAATGGATGGATGGGGCATGGGCACAGGTGGCCCGGAAGATGCCATTGCACAAGCCAAGACACCTGTATTTGATCGCTTAATGCAAGGTTATCCAAACACCCGCTTGATGACGCATGGCTCTTATGTCGGCCTGCCTTCAAACAAAGATATGGGAGGATCTGAAGTAGGACACCTGACCATGGGTGCTGGCATGGTGCTGGACCAGGGCCCAACCCGTATCAACAAAGCCATTGCAGATGGCTCCTTTTTTGAATCCAAAGCGCTGCAGAAAGTCATGAAAAACCTCGAAAATAACGGCACCCTTCACCTGCTTGGCCTGCTATCTGATGGAAACATTCACTCTCATATCGATCATTTTACCACATTGATTGCACACGCTTTTAAACGAGGTGTAAAAAAGTTGCGCATCCATGCTCTGCTTGACGGACGCGATGTAGGTATTCAATCGGCTGAGCAATTCGTCTCTGTACTGGAAGATCAATTCACAACGATCAATCAACACGATGGTTTTGATTTCGCTTTTGCCTCTGGTGCCGGCCGTGAACGCTTGATCATGGATCGTGATAACAACTGGCCTAAAGTCGAAGCGGGCTGGAATTTAATGGTACATGGTAAAGCTGAGTTCCGTTTCACATCAATGCAGGCTGCGATTGAACAGTTCAGATCCGAGCAACCGGATCTGATCGATCAGGACATGCCAGGATTTGTCATCGTTGATGAAGAGGATAAAGCTATCGGTTCAATTAGTGATGGCGATGCTGTCATCATGATGAATTTTAGAGGTGACCGTGCCATTGAAATCACCGAAGCGTTTGAAGTGGATGATTTTGATGGCTTTGATCGCGGCATACGACCTAACATCACTTACGCAGGCATGATGGTTTATGATGAAGATAGAGATCTTCCCAGTTTGCAAATTATGGGCCCTACCAAAGTAGATAACCCGTTTGGTAAACGTATCCTTGCGCTTGGTATTAAACAGTTTCGCCTGACCGAAACACAAAAATATCCGCATGTAACTTTCTTTTTTAATGGTGGCTACCGTAAACCACTGGATGCCTCCATGGAAGATTATATCCTGATCGCTTCGGATAAAAACGTATCCTTTGCTGATGCACCACAAATGAAAGCTGCAGACATTGCCGACAAAGCCGTGCAACTGATAGAAAGCGGCGAATATGGTTTTGGACTGATCAACTTTGCCAATGCCGATATGGTGGGGCATTGCGGAAAAATGGGGCCTGCCATACAAGCGATTGAAACCGTAGATACGTCTGTTGGACGCATTGTTACCGCCCTGCAAAAAGCAGGCGGCTGCGCGCTTATCACCGCCGACCATGGCAATGCCGAAGAGATGTTGGTGTTTAAAGCAAACGGTGACTCCGAAGCATGTACCAAACACTCCACGAATCCGGTTCCCTGTATTCTCTTTGACTCTGCCTACGATGCTTCCTACCAGCTTAGGAAAGGTAATATCACACATGGACTGTCACATCTGGCCGCAACACTTTTTGAAATCATGGGCTATGATGTCCCGGATGATCTGGACCCGTCATTGATCTCATATTAATCTCAGGTTGATCTGATCAGGATGTTACTCTTGGCGTAACCATTCCCCGCTGATGAAGCCTTTACGCTTGCCTCATCTATTTGATCCGGCAACTATTCAGCAGTAAGCTGATCACATCATTGGCAAATGAGCTATCTGAATTGATCACTCAACAGGAGTCGCCTCATGGAACAACTCGATCAAATTGCCGGCATACTCGCCCTAACGATGGGAGCTGCATGGGCTAGCGGCATCAATCTCTATGCCGCTATTCTGATGCTCGGCCTGATGGGCACAACGGGCAACATCGATTTGCCTCCAGGCTTGGAAATACTCACCGACCCGATGGTGCTGATGGCTGCCGGAGTGATGTATGCGGTTGAATTTTTCGCAGACAAAATCCCTGGCGTAGATACCGGCTGGGACTCCATTCACACATTCATCCGTATTCCTGCCGGTGCCATGTTAGCAGCCGGTGCTGTCGGTGATATTACCCCTGCTCTTAATCTGGCCGCAGGCATTATGGGAGGCGGTTTAGCCGCCGCCACACATGCCACCAAAGCCGGTTCCCGCGCGCTGATCAACACGTCGCCGGAACCGTTCAGTAACTGGACGGCATCTGTCACTGAAGATGTTGCTGTGATTGGCGGTTTGTGGACCGCCTTGAATCACCCGACCTTGTTTCTTGCATTGATGTTCGTGTTCATTGTCCTGATGATTTGGTTATTGCCTAAATTATGGCGCGCACTTAAAACAGTCTTCAGAAAAATTCGCGGCTTTTTCGGTGCCAAAGAAGACCCTGCTACCACCCCCTCTCCTGCGCCTCCATTAGAAACGACAGTAGACAAGCCATCTGAACACCAACCGGCCCCGCCCGATAAAACGTAAATCGCTCTACTCCCTGTCAGGAGGCACCCTTCCTAATGAATCGCTGATTTATTCAACGTTTCTGAGCAGACCCTAATTAGTATTCACCCTGTTCTTCGGCCATATCGCTTGCCATTGTCTCACCAATTTCAGCCGTTTCTGATCTGTTCAAACCTTCATACTGCGGCCAAGATTTTGAGAAATCCTCTGTAACACCAACATGTGCAGGCTTCTCTTGAGCTTGTATGGGTGGAGCTTTTGATTCAATAATTTGAATCTCTGCCGGTTCAAGCGCTACCGGCTCAATGTCTGTTGGCTGCGCACGGCTCAATACAGCGGGACGTTTCGCTGGATACAACGGGGCATACTGCTTTACTGGCTGAAGCGCCATCGGCTCAGCAAATGTTTCAATCTGCAGTGGCTGTTTCTTAGCTTCAGCCGGCGCTGTTAACGGGGCTTTTTCTATTGTTATTTTTGCGGTTTTTTCTCTGTTCTTTTGTTGTGCTGATATCGGCTTATGATCTTTCCACAATGATGATATCTGTTTCTTTCTAGCCTGCTCAGAGAGGCTGTTTTCTAAACGTTGTAGTTTATAACGGGCGGCCAGATGACCTTGCTGTGATGCGGCTTTAAGCCAGCGGCTAGCATTTTGGAAATCTCTTTGCACGCCGTTGCCTTTTGCATACATCATGCCCAACACAAATTGCGCCTGTTCATTCTCTGCCTGAGCTGCCGCCTGACACAGAGGCAATGCCCTGGCATAGGATTTCATATAATATGATTGCAAACACTCCTGAGCATCAACCGCAGCAACAGCATTGATGCTACTCACAGTCAGTATCCCCAAACTGGCAATTACAGATAGAAGTATGTTACCGATAGCGCGATTCACTGGTTTATATCAAGCAGATGATAACTACCATCGTCCTTTTCAATCAGGTGGGATATTTTTCCATTGGATAGCTTATAGCGCCCATCCGGCTCCAGCTTCTGCAATGTTTCCATCAGGCGCGAACCAATATGATAATGCGAAACAATCAGGATGCGCTTTCCAGTGCCTGCAAAACGTTTTCGGATAAGCTGTACGGCCTTAAACATCTGCAACAAACCATCACCATAATTTTTTGCCGCAAATCTCCGCTGGGCCTGATCATCAGGAAACATGAAATAGCGCCCCATCTTCGCCTCAAGACGAATAGTGTCTCCCCGCTGTAAATTGAATGATGATAAACGGCTTGTTTTCGTCTGCCAGCAACACTCCTCTAATTCCGGCCATACCTCAGCCTTCAAATTGTGTTTTTTCAAATAAGGAAAAATGGTGTTTAGAGTGCGATATTTGGGACTGACGATAATATAATCAAAACGTAACGCATCGAGCTTCTGCGTTAAATCAGCCACCTGCTTTAGCCCTTTTTCTGAAAATGTACGATCATTTTCATGCGTATGGTGATGGGTTACATTACCCACAGTTTCACCATGCCGTGCAAAATAAATCTCTGTTGCAGGAGCCGCATATGCCGAGGCTGTCGTTACAAAAAATGCACAACCAAGCGTCGCCAACAATACCTTCATCTTTTTCATATGCTTAGCTTAGCAGTTTTACTGCTGTAAAGTGAAAGGAAAATACTCCTACTACAGCTCATGTGCTTCAAACCAGTTATCTCCCATTCCGATATCCACAGTCAACGGCACACTTAGTTGAACCGCCGATTCCATCGCTTCGCGCATAATCATAGACACCCTTTCCGCATCAGATTCCGGTGCTTCAACAATCAATTCATCATGCACCTGTAAAATAATCGCTGATGCAGGTGCTTCATCCTGCAGTCGCTTATGCAGGTGAATCATGGCAATTTTGATAATGTCGGCTGCTGACCCCTGCAGCGGTGCATTAATCGCTGTACGCTCAGCATAAGAGCGGCGCATACCGTTACTGCTATTGATCTCCGGCACATACACACGGTGGCCCAATAATGTTTCAACATAACCACGCTCTTTGGCCTTCTCCATCGTCTCATCCATAAATGCACGCACGGTGGGGTAACGCGCAAAATATGCTTCAATAAATGCTTTTGCTTCATTGCGTCCAACGCCTAACTGCTTGGCTAAACCAAACGCGCTCATACCGTAGAGAATACCAAAATTAATGATTTTTGCGCTTCGACGCTGCTCGCCGGTCACATCAGCCAGATCAATATCATTTACCGCAGCAGCTGTGGCTGCATGAATATCTTTACCATCAGCGAAAGCCTTTCTCAACACATCATCATCGGAGAAATGTGCCATCAGGCGCAGTTCAATCTGCGAGTAATCGGCGGCAATCAACACATGACCCGGCTCAGCAATAAAGGCTTTACGAATTTCACGCCCTTCTATGCTGCGTATCGGAATATTCTGCAAATTGGGCTCGGAGGAAGATAGACGCCCTGTAGTCGTAATGGCCTGATTATAAGAAGTGTGCACGCGGCCTGTCTTGATATGTACCAACTTTTGCAATGCATCGGTATAGGTTGATTTTAACTTGGCCAATTGACGCACCTGCAAAATCAAACGCGGCACGTCATGTTCATCGGCGAACTTTTCCAACACCTCCTGGCCTGTCGCCCACTGACCAGATTTGGTTTTTTTACCACCTTCGATTCCCAGCGTTTCAAACAACAACACACCCAACTGTTTTGGTGATTGGATATTAAATGCCTGACCCGCAGCAGCATGAACCTGCGTCTCCAACGCAGCAATGCGCTGACCAAAAGAGACCGACAGCTTGCTCAGCAGTGCAATATCAACATGCGCACCTTTCCATTCCATATCAGCCAGCACCAATGCCAACGGCAGTTCAATAGTATCATGACGATCCAAACGACGCTCATCGGTTAATTTGTCGCGCAACAGCTTAGTCAAACGCAAGGCAATTTCGGCATCTTCCGAGGCATAAGGCAGTGCCTCGGTGATATTCACCTGATCAAAACAGATCTGTTTTGCACCCTTACCCGCCACCGCTTCGAAAGGGATACAGTGATAACCCAGATAATCTTCCGCCACGCTATCCATCTTCGGTGCATATTTGGCCGGATAGAGGCAATACGCCAATAACATGGAGTCAGCAGAAATGCCGGCCAGCTCAATACCGACACGACGCAATACCTGCGCATCATATTTCAGATTGTGACCGCATTTGGCTCTGCTCTCATCTTCTAACACCGGTTTCAGGGCCGCCAACACATCAGCCCGAGCTAGTTGTTTTGGTGCAGGCTCAAGCAGATCCATCGCCCGATGTGCAACCGGCACATAATAACCTTCACCCGGCTTCACCGAAAAAGAGAGCCCCACAATATCAGCATCATGGGTATTCAATGAGGTCGTTTCTGTATCCACGGCAATCAGTTCAGCTGTTTTCAGCGCCTCTAACAGTCTTTGAAATGACGCATCATCATTGACCAGTATATCAGTGCGTGCTGGCAGTGGTTCATGCACAACGTCATGGTTTTCTTCATCCGCAGGCACAGGAGCGACAACACGGCTAGTCTTCTCAGCCACAGCACCGACATCATCAGCATCGGTGAATTCAGCCAACAGGCGACGAAATTCCAAACGCTCAAACAATTCAGCCAAGCGTGGACGGTTGGGCAAACTTACGGCCAAATCATCCAGCTCAACACCCACATCAACCTGCTCATCGAGCGCCACCAATTGATACGAAAGACGGGCGTTATCGGCAAATTCAATCAAATTTTCACGGCGTTTATTTTGCTTGATTTCAGGCGCATGACTCAAAACACCTTCCAGATCACCATAGGCTTCAAGCAGTTGCACAGCCGTTTTTGGCCCTATGCCGGGTACGCCGGGAATATTGTCGGCAGAATCCCCTGCCAGTGCCAGCAGATCATGGATACGATCGGGACCAACACCCCATTTCTCTTTCACCTCTTCCGGGCCATAATCTTTTTTACGCATCGTATCGAGCATCCAGATACGATCATTCACCAATTGCATCAAATCTTTATCGGTAGAGACCATGGTCACATCCCAACCCTTTGCCTCAGCCTGTTTGGCCAGCGTTGCGATCACATCATCGGCCTCATAATCCTCGATACAAATCCGATTCAAATTAAATCCATCAGTCACATCAAACACAGACGACCACTGCGCCGCCAGCTCTTCAGGCATGGGTGGTCGGTGTGCTTTGTATTCAGGGTAGAGGCGATTACGAAACGTACCTCCCTTAGGGTCAAATACGACCGCCACATGGGTGGGGCTCAGGTCTTTCATAATACTGCGTAACATCTGCACATAACCAAACACCGCATTAGTCGGCTCTCCCTTAGAATTGCTAAGGTTGTGGCGCACAGCGTGAAAGGCGCGGAATACGTAATTGGGTCCATCTATCAATACTAAATGAGGCATAGCGATAATCTGCCTGTCAAATCATTAGGGTCAAATTTGTTGCTTCTCATGCAGTTACAAAACAGACCATTTGCGCCAGTAGCTATACCCCATCTCCGGCGGGGTACGCTGCTTAAAATCAGATCATTATTTTTTGTCTGATATAGATTATCATCCGAACCATGCAATTTTATACCAACTGCGCGTGCGAATTCTAATGGCATGCATGCTCAATATCAGATCATTACCTTTACTCTTTTCCTTTTTTTTGCTGATCTCACCGCTATCCTCAATGGCAGAACCGGAGCATGAACTCGATCAGATTGCCAAACTCATATTCCAAAATGAGTGCGCTTCAAAAAACAGCTGCCTAACCTCCTGGAACGAAGGCGAGGAGTTCGCGTCCCTCGGTATCGGGCATTTTATCTGGTATCCGGGTGCATCCAACAAAACTTTCAGCGAAAGTTTTCCCGCTCTTCTGCTGTTTATGCAACAACACGGTGAACCGCTGCCCGCATGGTTGGCGGCCAATCCTGAGCAAGCCAACCCCTGGCCGAACAGGGCGGCCTTTCTGACCGCCTATGATGGTAAAAAGATGTACGCTTTGCGTGAATTTCTGATACGAAGCAAAGCTACTCAGGCAACGTTCATGCAGCAGCGGTTGCGTGCATCCTTACCGCTACTGCTCACAGGGCTCGATCAAGACGCACAACAGCATATTCGCCAGCAGTTTGAACGCGTAGCACGCTCCCCCATGGGAATGTATGTGCTGATGGATTATGTGAATTTCAAAGGGGAAGGCACCAGCCTGAAAGAGCGTTACCAGGGTAAGGGCTGGGGCCTGCTCCAAGTCCTTCAATATATGTCGAGTGATGCGTCAGGCATTGCTACAATCAAAGCCTTCGCCGATGCCGCTGACGCAATGTTAACCCGGCGCGTACACTTATCGCCTCCTACACGTAACGAGGCCCGCTGGTTAAGCGGCTGGCGTAAACGCCTGCACACCTATGTGCATGAAGCGAAAAAACATGCTCTGACTGTTCATTGAAAGCAAAGAGAGAGCTCCTGCTCTAGGAGCACCACATTAAATATTTAAATGCGATTGCCCTTGCCTCTGCTCAGCAATACGCATTAACTGCTGCTTCACCCATGCCGGGCCCGGTTTATGTTTTTGTTCAAAGGAGAGTGCTTCCAGTTCTTTCAGCGCGCTCACCAATAGATCAAGCTGACGTGGCAAATAAATCAGCATGGCCTGTAATACCTGCTCACGAATATCCCACTGCAAATTGCCCGCGCTTGCACCCAATATCTGCAACAGTTCATCATCGGAAGAAGGTGCGGCCATATCAACTTTTTCCATAGCCAGCAGGCGCGAAGAGAGCTCCGGAGGCAGTAATCCTATATCTCCACGCCAGGCAATCACCATGGGTCGCTGCTGATCACGCCCGCGTTCAATTAAGTGAAATAACGCGTGAGCAATGGGCAAAGAAATTGCTCCAGTAGGCACATCAATCAACCAACAGTATTGGTCATCCAAATGCTTTTCCCACTGCTGAGCCAGTTGCCAGCTGCTGTCATGATCGGCATCTGAGTCCACATACAGCATCGCGGTAATACCATGTTCCGTCGCAAGCGTTCGCAGTAGATGACTTTTTCCGGCAGCCCCTGCTGACGTTAACCAGACTCTGCCACCATGCACACTCCATAGAGCCAGATGATTACAGGCTGATTCAACACCGGCATGCCGTAACCATGTGCCATAATCATGCGTTATCGGCAGATCCATCTGCAAACGCAGTTGATGGTTGCTGACACCCATTATTTAGCTTCATCGGTAACAGCTTTACGCATCCATACAACCATGTACTGAAGACCGGAAATACAAGTGAATGTAAAGGTCAACAGGATCGACAGCTCGAGCACATTCTGACCCGGAAACTGCCAGGCCATGTCAGATAAAACAGCCAGCACCAGCGTGATTTGCAAGAACGTTGTTACTTTGGAGGCAATGCTCGGCTGCATTTCCAGCTTGTGGGTAACCATTTCATAGGCAATCGCCCCCACCACAATGATCAAATCACGAAATATAACCGCAAGAAACAGGTATAGTGGAAGATGGTCAATAAAATAGAGCGTCACGATGGTGCTGATCAACAACAATTTATCAGCCAAAGGATCCATATAGGCTCCCACCGTACTGCGCTGATTAAAATAACGCGCAATAGCGCCATCCAGCATATCGGTTACGCCAGCAGCAGCCATTAAAATCAAGGCCAGCACAGCCTGATGTTCCAAAATTGCATAAATAATAAATGGCGTAATCAGAATACGCGCTAATGTCAGCAGATTGGGAATATTAAGGATTCGATCTTGCATCATTAGAAGATAAGTGTCCCGTCCTTAAATAACTACTGACAACATATTTAAGCCAGCCAACACTACTGTACCACCCAGCCTTCAATGGTCGCTGTCAGTGTCATACCCCGGCGCGCAAACCACTGTTTCAGCCATTGATCGTCAGAGCCATTCAATTGTAAATAATATTGTTGCCCGTCTCTGTTCACCCGTCTCAATGAGAGTTCTAAAATACGGGGATCACGCCTAAGATCCTGCTCAAACAACACCTGATCAGCAATCGACGCCTCTTTTTGAATCGTAAGGCGCAGCTCAACTTCCGGTTTCGTTAGTGGCTGCATTACCAAGCCATTGGGTGAATTCAATTGATCCTGAGCAACATCTAAATCTTCAGCCTCGGCCACAGTGGGTTCGATATAGGCATCACGCGCTTTCAATAAGACTTCATTCATCCATGCTTTCAGCTGCCGGAGAGGATCAGCCGCAGTGAGCCTGCGTGTGTCAGTATATTCACTGAGTTTAGAGTTGCCTCGCACGCTTAAACTCACCTGTTTTTCATTCAGCCAGCGCCACAAAAGCACCAGCGATGCTCCTTGACCATCGACACGGTAACCCTTTGCAGCCGCTTCATTGGCTGCGTAATCAAGCAGATCATTCGCTGTACCACCCATCGGCCGACCATGCTTATTGTACAGCTGAATCACCACATTCAGTGCTGGCTGCTCCGCAATATATGGCAGTTCATGCTCTTTCAGGTAATTGATCACCCGCTGCTGGTGAAAGGTGATACGAACACCGTCTTTAGTCGGACTCGCTTTTTGCATGAAAAGCACCGCTTTCACACGTTTCGGAATCTTACTTATGGCATATTTTGGCACCATACGGCTCCACAATTCCGGCAATGCAAGTGCAGCCGCCTCGCGCACATTGGCGTGCAACCAATTGACTTCAACATTGTGTTCTTCAGCCAGCACATCTACCTGCATACGTGTATCAGCGGCGGCCATTGCAGGCATTTGAACAACACAGAGACAAGCTACTGCGCATAGTAAGTTGGACAGTGTTTTAAACATTTATTTCACCACGCGTAGATGATTCTTTTTTCGGACTTTATCACCATCGTCCACTTTGCCTTGACCACCACCTTCAATCACGGTGATGGTGGAATTGATCGACGTATCACTGCTCAATGCATCCATTGATGCATCTTCAACACTGGAAAGCTTAGTTTTATTATCATGCAGTTCCTGCACGCCTTCATCAGACATATTGCTACGCACAGCCTGCACAATCGCTTTGATCATTTCAGGCACGCTGTCATCCCATATAATGCCCTGCTCAAGCTCCCCTTCAGGCAAATATGCGGCCCAAATAGTATGCATGGGAATTTTGCACGAGAAGGTCTGACCAGAAAATGAGAAGTCCGAGTCAATTCTGTCATCATGAATATGAATGATTTGAGGCATACGAATATTCAACACCAAACGTAAAGCTGGATCACCACTCAAACTTTCAGGCACAAGCACATCATCCTGAGTGGCATCCACTACAATATAGATTCGACCATGGCGATTAAAATACTCGCGCAGTTTTTTCGCCTTGGCTGCATCTGAAAAACTTAAGCTCATTTTATGCCTCTGACCTCTGTCGTTTGCCGAAGCTAACGGCATACGACCGAATATTAAATACGGAGTGGCTCGATAAGCCGGGTTTTGTCTCTCTGTATGCCTTGCGACAAACAGAGCGATGGTCATTCATCTAGGCCTGCCATTACTGACAGGCTCAAGCAGCCTACCCGAAAGCAAACGTGGACCACGCTTGGCGCCTTCCTATTTGGCCTTGCTGCGGGCGGGGTTTACCGTGCCCCCGTCTGTTACCAGCCGGGGCGGGGCGCTCTTACCGCACCGTTTCACCCTTACCAACGATCAACAAAGATGGTTGGCGGTCTATTCTCTGTGGCACTGTCCCAAGATCACTCTTACCGGACGTTATCCGGCGCCCTGTCCTGTGCAGCCCGGACTTTCCTCGACAGAAGAATCCTTCTATCGCGACCATCCAAGCCACTCCGTGCGCGCAAGTGTAGGAAATTTAGCACACAAACGCACTGTACCGTTTTATTCATCATATTTGACCCACAATCATTCAGACAAAAACGCCCTCGCATACCAGCATACATTGAACAGGTCGTAGCCTCACACAGGAGCACGTTTCGGCAGGTGAACATCCTTCTCATGCCCGGCATTAGCATCATGAAACACATCCATATCAATACTATTCTCACTGCGCGCGATAATGGTTGTAACAACAGCATCGCCGGTGACGTTTACACTTGTACGCACCATATCGAGCAGTCGATCAACACCTATAATCAAGGCAATACCTTCAACCGGCAAACCAACCTGATTAAACACCATAGCCAGCATAATCAAACCAACACCGGGCACACCGGCAGTACCAATCGAAGCCAACACCGACATGGCAATCACGGTGAGATAACCCGATAAACCCAGCTCAATGCCATACACATTAGCGATAAATACTGTCGCCACCCCCTGCATAATGGCCGTACCATCCATATTAATGGTCGCACCAAACGGCACCACAAAAGACGCCGTTGAGTTATCTACACCAATCCGTTTTTCAACACATTGCAGTGTCACAGGGATCGTAGCATTAGAGCTGGAAGTGCTGAATGCAAAGAGTTGAGCCGAACGCATTTTACGCAAAAATTGCATCGGGCTAACCCGGCCAAGCACCTTCAGCAGCAGCATCAATGTGCCTGTAGCATGCAGCAGTAGAATAAAGACCAACACCGCAAAATAGCCAATCATTGGCACAATCATATCTATGCCCTGCAAGGAGAATGTTTTGGCCATCAATGCAAATACGCCAATCGGAGCCACGTGCATCACCACATTCACCACCTCCATCATCACACTGTTCAGGCGTTCAGACAGATCGATAATCGGTTGCCCTGCTTCTCCAATCATTAGAATACAGACAGCAAACAGGATGGTGAAAAAGATGATCTGCAACATATTACCTTCAGCATATGCCGCTACCGGATTACTCGGCACCAGATCAATAAACACCTGACTCAATGGCGGTGCAACAGGCGCAGTAAAAGCACCGGTAGTTGCAGATGCAAGTTCAAAACCTTCACCCGGCGCAAAAAAGGTTGCTATGGTAATGGCCAGTGTAATCGCCAACGCCGTAGTCAACATAAACAACGCAAAGGCTTTACCACCTACACGTCCGAGCTTGCTCAGATCACCAATACCACAAACACCACAAATCAGTGAGAATGTTACCAGTGGCACCACCAGCATTTTCAACATACTGATAAAGATCGCACCCACCACATGAAATAGTCCCATCACCAGATAGTCCTGCACCCATGCATTATCGGCTGCGAAGTTATTAATTAAACTGCCAACCAAAAGGCCGGCAACCATCCAGATCATGATCTTACTGGTCATGCTCATTTTTCCGCTCATTTCATTCCCCTGCATATCTTTGCCATTTATAAGATAAGCACCATAACCATCGAATCACTCTGAAACAAACAGAACACCGTTATTATGCTCAACAAGGAAAATATTGGCGCTTTTTGATTTGAGGTGAAGGTATGGAATATAAAATCGCTATTGCAAAGCAGCTTTCAGATATCATGAAAAGTAAAAGGAAGTCTTTGGGTTTAACGCAAACAGATATGGGGCAAAAACTTGGCGTGTCGCAGCGTGTATTTGCCCGCAATGAAATATCTCCTGAGAAGGTTCATTTTGAGCGAATATTACAAATATGCTCTGAATTGGATATGGACTTGATTATTCGTGAACGGAACAGGGATGAACCAAAGGCAGCCTCTCCTGAGGTTGAATCATGGTAGAGATTAAGGGCAGGCGAAAAAAGAACCAGAAGTCGCTGAATGTATGGATGAACGGCGTACTTGTTGGCTCCTGGACTGTTTTCAAAACCAAGCCCCAACAGTTTCAATATGCCAGCCAATGGCTAGAGCATCCTTCGCGCCGTATCTTGTCTTTATCCATGCCTTTTAGGCCGCAGAACCTTCCTTATGAGGGAGATGTGTTTGAAAATTTCTTTGATAATTTGCTGCCTGATAGCAATAACATTCGCAAAAGGATTCAGCAGAAATTTGCAGTTAGAAATAGCTCCCCCTTTGAACTGTTAGCAGAAATGGAAGTGGAGAAACAATTAAAAATTGCTTCCAGTGACACCTTTCTGCGCGAAGATGCTGAAGCGTTTAGCATTTCTATTGCGGGAGCTCAGGAGAAAACAGCACTGCTATGGCACAACAAGCAATGGTGCCTGCCTTTGGAGCAAACACCAACGACACATATCATGAAGCTGCCACTTGGATTGGTCGGTAATATGGATGCAGACATGAGTACATCTGTAGAAAATGAGTGGTTATGCTCAAAAATCATGGCTGCATACGGCATAGATACAGCGCATTGCGATATGGACACGTTTGGTGAAACCAAAGTATTGATTGTTAAACGGTTTGATCGAAAGCTTTCTAAGGGAGGAACTTATTGGCTACGCCTTCCTCAAGAAGACATGTGCCAAGCATCAGGTAAACCACCATCGTTGAAGTATGAGAATGAGGGCGGGCCGGGCATAACTGAAATCCTTACGCTGCTGCGTGGTTCAAGCGTATCCAATCAAGATCGCAGAAGCTTTTTTAAGACGCAGCTTATCTTTTGGATACTGGCAGCCACTGATGGTCATGCGAAGAATTTCAGTCTCTTTCATGAGGTTTCTGGTACATATAGAATGACACCAATATATGATGTGCTTTCAACCTGGCCGATTATGGGGGCAAAGGCACATCAGCTTAGCTGGCATGATGCCAAGCTCGCCATGGCGTTTCGTTCCAATAGTAGTACCAACGATAAGCTCAAGGATGTATATCCTCGCCATTTCCGGGCAGCCGCTGCAAAGCTTGGACTTGCAGGGCAGATCGACTCATTTATTAAAGAAATTTTGGTGGATACGCCAACGGTAATTAGAGATGTCTGTGCCATGCTACCGGAACAGTTTCCGCTACGCGTCGCGGAAACGATATTTGCAGGGTTGGAAGAATCAGCAGCAAAAATACAACGGGCTGAACTGGCTACACGGAGAGAGAATCAATGAGTCCAGCCAATATCGTTAACAAGCTTTGAAACTACTACAGTGTACTGCGCGATGACTTACTGGCCATCACTTCATGCACTCTTTCCACGTCAAAGTAGTCCACAAAAGACTCTTTCATAGTATTTTCCACAAATCTGAATTGCTCGACTGGAGGTCTTTTTACTTCGAAAACAAAAAAGGATCTGCGTTTCCGCAAATCCTTTGTTTTGTAGTGGTGGGCAGAGAGGGAATCGAACCCCCGACACGTGGATTTTCAGTCCACTGCTCTACCGACTGAGCTATCTGCCCTCAGACGTCCCTTTTGGGAGGCCGGATTATGGTTCAAACTTCTTCAGATGCAAGTACGAATTATCACATCGATAAAATCGTGACTGTTGAAAGTTCACGACGACAACCAACCCATAATCAGACGGGCAAGTACTGCTGCGACCAACAGCCAGATGATGATGATCATCGCAGCAGCAGTTTTTCTATGTGGAGAATCGATCACCATCTCTTCATCGGCTTGTTTCAAGCACTCCTGCCATACATCGGCGGGGATCATTTTAATGACCACTGCAATACCAAGCGGCAATAGTAGTAAATCATCAAGGTATCCGATGACCGGGATAAAATCCGGAATCAGATCAATCGGACTAAGTACATAAGCAATAATGGCAACGATCAATAACTTTGCCAAAGGTGATACCCTGGCATGGCGAGAAGCCAGGTAGAGCGCACAGGTTTGTCGCTTTAATGCACGCATCCATATTTTAATCTGTTGACGCATAGCGCCTCTTAATCGAGGACGAACATCCCTTCAAAGGTTTGTGTAACAGGTCCTTCCAACATGATATTTTTCGGACAGCCTGTAACCGTAACCGTGCCACCCGGCATTTCGATGGTCAGTGGACGTACTTCACCTTCCGCATGCCAGATCGCAGCTGCAGTAGCACAAGCTCCTGTGCCACAAGCCAGCGTACGGCCAGCACCACGTTCAATAATATCAACATAGATGTGACTGGCGACCTGACCGGTAACTATTTCAACATTACGGTCTGTTGGAAACGTTTCAATCGCTTCAAAAAACACACTGTGTGTATTACCGATATCAATATCAACATGGGCATCGGTAGAAGCAGTAACCGTAGCGGCCCCCATATCGACACAGATGCCATTAATGGTCGCTTCCACGTGTACTTCACGATCAGCCAGTGCAATGGACACACACTCTTTGCCAAGCTGTTTCATCAGCAGCTGCCCAACACAGCGCAGGCCATTGCCACAATTGGCTGCCTCAGAACCATCGCTGTTAAAAATACGCAGGTACGCATCAGTAGTATCTGATTTTTCGAGCACAAGCAGCTGATCACAACCGATACCATAACGGCGCTCGGTAATACGGCGTACAAATGCCACGTTTAGCAGTGGTATCTCAGCGGTCAGACCGTTCAGAATGATAAAATCATTACCCTGAGCCTGCATTTTGGTAAACGGGATCTGTTTCATAATTATTCCACCACAGAGACACAAAGACGCAAAGAAACACAAAGGTGATGATACTTCGAGCCTTCGTGCCTTTGTTGTTTAACTGTTATTTTTTTCATTATTTTTTATGTTCGACTTCAACAGTGGTGTAAACACCACCGCGCACATTAAAGATCGCCTGTACTTTCAAATAACGCGGATCGAGCAGCTTAATCAGGTCATCAGCAATCATATTGGTAACTTTTTCATGGAAGTGACCTTCATCGCGGAAACTCCAGTAATACAACTTGAGCGATTTAAGCTCTACACAACACTGATCGGGTACATAATCCAGTTTGATTTCAGCGAAATCCGGCTGGCCCGTTTTAGGGCACAGGCAAGTAAACTCTGGAGAGTCGATACGAATATGATAGTCGCGTTCCGGATTCGGGTTATCAAACACCTCCAACTCTTTTTCCGGGTAATTCATCTGTGCACCCAGCGCCTCATTGTTAGTTGAACCAGTCATGCTTGGACCTCGAAGTTTTCAATAATTTCACTATAAATATGTGTCAGCGTTTCCAATTCAGCAATAGCAACCTGCTCGCCAATTTGATGAATGGTGCTATTGGTTGTGCCAAGTTCTGCTACTGCAATGCCAGCAGCCGCCAAAAAGCGACCATCGGAGGTGCCCCCACCAGTATCGCGTACAGTCTCAATGCCGGTCACCTGCTTGATACTGTTGCAAACCAGGTCGAGAAATGGGCCATCAGGTGTAGAGAATGCGATGGCAACATGATCAAAATCCAACGTTGTTTCACAGCCAGCACATGCCGTTTCGATAGCAGCCTTGATCGCATCAAAATCATTGGCCGGATTATAACGAATATCAACCAACGCCACGCAACTGCCGGGGATCACATTGGTTGCTCCCGTGCCACCGTTCACATTGGTAATCTGACAACTGGTAGCCGGAAAACCGTGTGCCGGTTCTCCCCACTCAATAGCTGCAACATTGGCAAGGCTGGGGGCAGCATGGTGAATAGCGTTATCAGCGTCCTGCGGATAAGCCGAATGCCCCTGTTTACCATGAAATGTAATACGCACCTGCACCACACCACGACGACCACGGCGAATCGTATCACCAACCTGCTCTGCACAGGACGGCTCCCCAACAATCACTGCATCGGGCAAACAATCATGCGCCTGCATATATTCCATGATGCGGATAGTGCCATCAACAGACTCACCCTCTTCATCCGAGGTGATTAGCATTTGCACGGTTGGAATCGGTGTATATTCACCACATAAGCCGGCCACGGCAGCAATCCAGCATGCCACGCCACCTTTCATATCCTGCGCGCCACGACCATGCAGCACACCATTTTCAATCACGGCATCAAACGGGGCATGCGGCCACTGATCAACCGGCCCTGTCGGCACCACATCAGTATGCCCGGCAAAGGCGATGGTGCCGTTTAATTCACCCATACGGGTATAAATACTGTTGGTAATGCCACCAACATCCACCTGCGTACGCACAAATCCGAGTGGTGCCAGCAGTGTAGCAATATAATTCTGGCAACCACCATCATCCGGTGTGACTGATTCGCGTTGAATCAGTTTAACGGCAATATTGGTAGCTATATTGGATGGCGCGGCGGTAGCGGCAGACATATATAATGGCCTAACTAAACTGACCCAGATTACGCAAACGTGCGTCACGCTCAGCAAGCAATTGATCCAGTGGCATTGCAATTAATGCATTCAATGTGTTGTCGAGTGATTCTGCCAGCAGTTCTGCTGCACCTTTAGCGTTGCGATGAGCTCCATCACGCGGTTCAGGGATAATGGCGTCGATCAAACCGAGTTTCAACAGGTCTGCAGCGGTAGGTTTCAATGCTTCAGCAGCTTCCGGTGCAAACGCCTTGTCACGCCACAAAATGGCCGCACAACCTTCCGGAGAGATGACAGAATAGGTGGAAAACTGCTGCATATACAGACGGTCGCCCACACCAATAGCCAACGCACCGCCGGAACCACCTTCTCCTATAACGGTACAGATAACAGGCACTTTCAAACCGGCCAGCTCCTGTAGATTGCGTGCAATCGCTTCACTCTGCCCTCGCTCTTCAGCATCAATACCCGGCCAGGCACCGGCGGTATCAATAAAGGTCAACACAGGCATATCAAAGCGTTCGGCCAGCCTAAACAGGCGTAGTGCTTTGCGATAACCTTCAGGACGCGGCATACCAAAGTTACGTTTTAGCTTTTCTTTCGTATCGCGACCTTTCTGATGGCCAACAACCATCACAGATTTACCTCGGAAATTTGCAATACAACCAACAATCGCACCATCATCAGAAAAGGCGCGATCGCCATGCAATTCCTGAAAATCATCAAAAATCATCGGAATATAATCCAGAATGTAAGGACGATCAGGGTGACGGGAAAGCTGGCAAATCTGAGAACGTGTCGCATTGCTATAGATCTCTTCAATTAGCTTATTACGTTTTTCATTCAAGCGCTCGACTTCTTCAGCGATATTCACGCCGGAGTCAGAGCCCATATTTGATAAATCATCAATCTTTGATGTCAGTTCAGCAATGGGGCGTTCAAATTCCAAATAACTATAAGCCACGTTGTTCTCCTTGTTAGGCATTCCTTAGCCTATCTATCCAAGCATCTCTCGCGCCAAGGCGAGCAATCACTTGTTGGACCAGTTGCCTCGTTTGGCCTGCTGCTTACGCGCCGGCTGCCACGGTTTACACCGCAAATGCACCGATTCAGGTGAAAAGCGCGCATCCAATTGCGCTTTCACATCATCATCCCATTTAATGCACGGTCCGGTCTGTAAGAGGGCAAGACTAGCGTCGGGAAGCCGGACATGGAATGAAAGACGTGCTTTTCCATGTTGAGCAGCAGCTTTCAGGCGTGCCAATATCACCTCATCCCAGGCAATACTGGCGGCAGAAATCTGAATTTCACTGACCAATTCAGGTAAAATCATCTGCAATGATGTAATCGCCTCAGCCACGAGTGTCGGTTCATCACCTCTGGACTTATCCACCCGAACAGCCACCAATAGCGGTTCATCTGCCTCCAATAGCTCTGCTGCTTCACTGTAGAGATCCGCAAAACAGACCATTTCCGCCTGCCCATGCAAATCCTCGAGCTGTACAAAGGCCATCGTGCCACGCCCACCATGATAGGGGCGAATACTGGAAACACCTACCGCAACCACAATCTGAGCCCCATCTTCACGCTCGCTAAGCTGACTCAAATTACAATCACCAAGACCCGATGCGCGCCCCAAAAAGGATTCCAACGGATGGCCGGTCAAATAAAAACCAAGCACATCACGCTCAGCCTGCAAAATATCGCCCGCCCCCCACATTTCAGTCAATGGGAAACCCTGATTGTTTTCAGGCTCGACCATGGTAAACAGAGCCGATTGATTGGATGCAAACTCTTTCCGTTTCTTGCTCAATTTCTCCATCGTGTCAGAGAGACCTTCCAGAGCTGCACTCTGATGTGGAATCAACCCATTCAACGCACCAGCTTTAATCATACCTTCCAAAATACGTTTGTTCAGCGTGCGCGATGGCGCTCGCATAATCAGCGCCTCAAAATCATCAAAAACACCGTTATTGATACGCTCCTCAACAACAGCCCTGACCGCAGCTTCACCCACCCCTTTAATGGCACCAAGACCATAACGGATCGCATCATCTTCGGGCCTGAACTCCCATTCCGACGCGTTGATGTGAGGAGGCAGCATCTCAATACCCATATTGCGACAATCGGTCACCAGCGAGGCAATTTTATCCGTATTGCCCATATCGCATGAGCAGGTTGCAGCCATAAATGCATGCGGGTAATGCGTCTTCAGATAGGCTGTTTGATAGGAGATCAACGCATATGCGGCCGAATGCGATTTATTGAATCCGTAACCTGCAAACTTTTCCATCAAATCGAATATCTGCTCAGCTTTTTCGAGGTCTATCTTCTGCTTTTCGGCCCCTTCCATGAAAAATTTGCGCTGAATAGCCATCTCTTCCGGCTTTTTCTTACCCATCGCTCGACGCAACATATCCGCCTGACCGAGTGTAAATCCAGCCAATACCTGAGCGATCTGCATCACCTGTTCCTGATACAGAATAACCCCGTTGGTCTCCTGCAGAATAGGCTTGAGTTGCGGCAACAGGTAAACAATCTCCTGGGTGCCATGTTTACAGGCGATAAATGTATCCACCATGCCTGATTCCAACGGGCCGGGACGATACAGCGCCACCAGTGCAATAATATCTTCAAAACAGTCAGGCAACAGTCGCGTCAGCAGATCTCGCATACCTGAGGATTCCACCTGAAACACCGCTCCGGTCTGACCGCGCTGCATCAGTTTGAAGGTAGGTTCGTCATGCATCGGAATGGTGGTTATATCAAAACTTTGTGCTTCAGGGCGCGGATCGAATTGTTTGATCAGTTTACAGGCAATATCGATAACGGTCAGTGTTTTCAAGCCAAGGAAGTCGAATTTCACCAATCCGACTTTCTCACTATTGCCCATATCCCACTGGACCACTTTCCCTTCTTCACCAGCCACTTTGAACAACGGCGCAGTATCGGTCAGATCCCTACTCGCAATAATTACACCAGCAGCGTGTTTACCAGCATTTCGATGTTTCCCTTCCAAACGCCGGGCCAGATCAAACAGCCGCGCCACTTCATCATCTTTATCGAGCATCTCAGCAAGTTTAGGTTCTTCAACCAGTGCTTTTTCCAGCGTCATTTTCATATCGGTAGGAATCAGCTTGGCAATCGTATTGACCTTGGCCAGATCCATCGCCAATACACGCCCCACATCACGCACCACCGCTTTGGCTTTCATGGAACCATAGGTGATGATCTGAGCAACTTTTTCCTCACCATATTTTTGTGTCACATAACGAATCACCTCTTCACGGCGTGACATGCAGAAATCGATATCGAAATCGGGCATGGATACACGTTCAGGATTCAGAAAACGCTCGAACAGCAAACCATATTTAATCGGATCAAGGTCAGTGATTTTCAGCACATAAGCGACCAACGAACCGGCACCTGAACCACGCCCGGGCCCTACGGGAATGCCCTGATTCTTGGCCCACAAAATAAAGTCCGAAACGATCAGGAAATAACCGGGGAATTTCATTTCCACGATAATATCCAACTCAAAGTTCAAACGTTTATTATACACTTCACGATCAGCATCCGGCTCTCCGGCAAGAATTGTCGGCCAGCGCAGATCCAAACCTTCACGCGCTTGCTCACGCATATAATCAGACAGATCCATATCACCGGGTGTCTTGAAATCAGGCAGTTGATAATGCCCGAATTGCAAATCCACATTGCAGCGATTGGCGATGTGCATGGTGTTTTCCAACGCTTCCGGCACATCGGCAAACAGTTCGGCCATCTCTTCATATGATTTGAGATAATATTCCGGTGTAAAATGAGCGGAGACATCATCATTCAAGGTGCGGTTTTGCTGCAAGGCCAACATCGCTTCAAAGGATTGGAAATCTTCTCGCTGCGGAAAATGGGAGTTATTACTGGCCACCAGCGGAATATCCAGTTCATGCGCCAGTTCAATTACCTGGCGGTTCACATCTTCCTGACCAGATGCCCCATGCCGCTGTAACTCCAGAAAGAAACAGTTTTCATGAAACATCTCTTTATAGGCCAGAGCTGCTTCTTTTGCCCCCTGTCGATCACCCTTTTGCAAGTATTTTTCTACTTCGCCATTCCAGCCGGAAGAGAGTGCAATCAAGCCATCGGCATGTTCAGCCAAAAATGCCTTGCCTACACGTGGTTTATAATAAAAACCTTCCATAAAGGAGACAGAAATAAGTTTAAGCAGGTTTTTCCAGCCCTTATTGTTGCGCGCCAACAGCACCAATTGCGGAAACTTCGGCCCTCTGGGGCCCTCTGCTACACGTATTGTATGATCTTCACAGATATACACTTCACAGCCCAGAATCGGTTTGACCCCCAAACGCATGGCTTTGGAATAAAACTCAATGGCACCAAACAGGTTACCATAATCGGTCAATGCAATGGCAGGCTGTTTGTGTTCAACAGCCTTTTTAAGCAATCCATCTATCGACGTGGTTGCTCCCAATAGAGAGAAATCAGAGTGATTATGAAGATGGGAGAATGGAGCAAAGCGCATGCCGCGAGCTTACCCTCAGGCATAAGCTTTTGCATCACTCAGGAAGGCTCTTTTTATTCAGGGCTGCTTTTGAAGAGATGCTGAATAATCAGCGCTTTCTATTAACGGAACAGATGCTGCCTATACCAAACCAACTCTTCGATAGATTCGCGAATATCTACCAGTGCCATATGCACTGCCTGCTTACGCGGCGGTCGCATTCGAGGATACCAGCGGCGTGAGAGCTCTTTGATCGTGCTCACATCGATATTGCGATAGTGCAGATAGGCTTCCAACTCAGGCATATAAGGTACCATGAAACGTCGATCCTGATGCACCGAGTTACCACATAACGGTGAAGTGCCCTCAGGGACATACCGGCGGATAAAATCTAAAGTCTGAAGCTCAGCATCACGCATAGAAATCTCTGACCTTTTCACTCTGGCCGTTAAACCGGATTGGCCATGATGGGTGGTATTCCATTCATCCATCGCATCAAGCTTGGTATCAGGCTGGTGAATCGCCAGGCAGGGGCCTTCATCCACAATGTTCAACTCGCTATCGGTAATGATCGTAGCGATTTCGATAATGGTCTCTTTTTCAGGATCCAGCCCTGTCATTTCAAGACCCATCCAAACCAGGTTATCTTTTGAAATAGTCATCAGCACACGCTATACAAGTTTTACACCAATGGCATCGGCCATTTGCAACGTGCCCCGGCCTGCATCTGAAATAGATAGCGGAGCATGCTGCCAGCTTCGTCTGACCGGATAGTTTCGGCGATACGCAACAAATGCTAGTGCCAAATCATCCGGGCCCAGCTCTGCCCATGACTGCATGACAGCATGATCATCGCTAATCGGATACAGTGCCGAGACTGCGGCGTGTAAGGTGTGCCACATGTCATCACCAGCAGAGAGCTCTACAATGGCAGGAAAATCAGGCAATACAGCATGCATATCCCACGTTGGTTTGATCTCCAGATATTTACACAGAGTATTATAAACAGACTGCGTATTGGCAGCCTTGCCTTCGACCGAGTGCCCCGCGATGTGTGGTGTAGCAATAGCCATGCCGGCATGCTTGATCAAACGGGCCAACGGTTTCGGTTCATTCTCCCAGCAATCCATCACAGCAAAACGGCCATCACCCTGATCCAGCCAGTCACACAGCGCTGCATTATCCACACAACTGCCACGCGCAGCATTCATAATTCCCACACCGCTGAACGTTTGTAGTTGCCTGTCAGACAACAGATGCACGGTGTTGTCCTCTCCAGAACGAATCAACGGAGTATGAATAGTGAGAATATCGGCATGCATCAGTGCTTCATCCAGACTACAAAACTGATCATCGCCCTCCTGCCGTGCTCTGGGAGGATCATTCAGCAACACTTTCATACCCAATGAGGTACACAATTCAGCCAATGCGCCCCCTATACGCCCTGCTCCAATGATGCCAATAGTACTCTGCGGAATATTGATACGGCCCTGTTGATGTAAATCAAGCAGAGCCGCCATCATATACTCTAATACGGAGCCCGTAGAAGAACCGGCTGCATTTGCCCATGCAATGCCCTGCGCATCCAGCCACGCTTTATCATAGTGATCATCACCGATCGTGGCAGTCGCTGCAAAACGTACACGACTGTTCTGCAATAGATCAGCATTAACTCGTGTTGCCGAACGGGTCAACAGGATATCGGCATCACGCACACGCTCAGCCGTGATCTGTCTATTTTCCAACACCTGTAAATTCACATCATAGCCCGGTAAGGTGGAAAACGCTGACTGAACAGACCATATATGCGCATCAGCAACAATGTTTAGTTTAGCTTTCATGTGTACTCTCTCCCACAACCCTTTTCAGCAACGCTTTAACAGGCTCATCCGATGCTACTTTCTCATACAGGCAAGAGGCACAATCGCTAGTGCATCTGCGCTCGGCAGCCTCCTCACTATAAGGCCACAGCATGATGCCTCTTCTGCAAATAGACCTTCATACGGTGCAGCCCCTCACGGATATCTGTCAGACTGGCAGCATAAGAGAATCGCACATGGGTATTGCATCGGTACAACCCAAAATCTTCACCCGGCGTAATCGCCACCCCAGCCTGCTCCAACATATGCCAACATAAGGTACGCGCATCATCGGTAATGCGACTCACATTGGCATACAGATAAAAAGCACCTTGCGGCTCCACCACGATATCAAAACCAAGTTCGGGCAACGCTCCCAGTAACAGCTTACGCCGCTCATCATAAGCAAGCCGCATGGCTTCAGTTTGCATATCGCACTGCAAAGCCATGATAGCAACCTGCTGGGATAAGGTTGGCGCCGCAATAAAGATATTCTGCATCACACGCCGACAGGCATCGATGAGAGCCTCCGGCACAATCACCCAGCCAATACGCCAGCCGGTCATCGCCCAGCGTTTGGAAAAGCCATTTACCACAATAGCACTATCATCAAACTCAAGCGCACAACGTGCTTTCACACCGTAGGTCAGGCCATGATACAGTTCATCAGAAATCAGATAACCACTCCGTTGCCGACAACTGTGTGTCAACGCTTCAAGCACATCATCATCCATCAGCGTACCGGTAGGATTGGATGGGTTAATCACCACTGCTGCCCGTGTGCTATCCGCCCAGTGCTCTTCAATCATAGCCTCAGAAAACTGATACTTACTCTCCGGCCCCACCGGAATATTGATCGGTTCACCACCAGCCAAGCGAATAAAGTTACGCTGACAGGGATAACCGGGATCAGGCAACAACACCGATTCACCGGCCTCCAGCAGCACCGCATAAAGCAGACTGAAGGCTCCGGAAGTCCCTGGCGTGATGAGAATACGTTGTGCAGCCACATCCACGCCATACTCTTTTTTATACCAGTCAGACAATGCCTGCTGAAGCTGAGGGTTACCGGTAGATGGCGTATAAAAATTATCACCAAGATCCAATTGCTTATGGCCCGCTTCGATTACCGGAGCAGGTGTTGGGAAATCAGGTTCACCAATCTCCATATGAATAATCTTACGACCCTCGGCTTCCAGCTCCTTGGCCCGCTCAAGCAATTGCATTACCCGAAAGGGTTCAATGGTATCTATTCTGCGCATCAGCAAATGATAGCCACGTTCAGGAATAAATGCTGCTTGTACTCTTTTGAGGGAAAAAAAACCGTACAGGTTCCTTGATATATTGAGAAAGAAATCTCGACGGAAATAGAGATACTTAGCCTCTGTCATAAGTAAGTACAATCAAGTGAGTTATTCGACGAAAGCCCTTTTCACGCAGATATTTTGCGCCAATCACCATACTTACGCCCACGGATTAAAATCAAAAGAGTGTTTCTCCCGTTTTTTCCCTCGATAGAGCCGAATCGCGAAGCTTAAAAGACCAATGGACAACAAGGCCACAAACTCCATATAGATATATTATATGCTCATAGTGTCGATTATAGACTATGCTTAAAACAACTTAGTCAAACATACTGTCTCCACACGTCACCCCAGGGGTTTCATTATGAGCAACAATTTTTCCAGCAACATTGAATCACTACTAAAGAAGCTATATCGGCAATCTCATGCCTCTGGTTTAGAAGATGAGAAGCAGCAAGACTTCATCCGTGGTTATATGGCCGCAGGCTTACAGTCTGCCTTGATAGATAAAGCTACACTGGAGGGGATTATTGATTCTGCCCACCATGATGTGTTTGGCATGAGCATTTCAGAGAAGCATTACGAAAAGATGATTCGTGGTGAAAGCACTACCTTCTACGATACTCCGACACTCATTAGAAATGGGGTTAAGCTTAATCAAGCAAAATAGATGGAACCAAGGAGATATTGCAACTCCATGGCTTAATTATAAATATTGCTACCGATGCAGATCGCAGTTTAAAGCATCAGTTCAGAAGAGACTTAATTTTTTGGCTAAGCTCAACAAAATCAAATGGCTTCAACATGATTTTTGTTTTCTCACTCAGGAGAGCCTCACCGACTGAAGAATCCTGGTAGCCTGTGATAAACATAAACGGCATGTTTGGTTTAATACCTCTGATTTTCGCCATTACCTCTTGTCCGTTTAGTTTTGGCATAGCTATATCACTTATCACAAGATCAACATTATCTTGCTGTTGCTCAAACAGCTCAACGCCCTCTTTGCCATCGAATGCAATAAATGTGGAGTAACCAAGCTCCTTAAGCACCTCAGAAAGCATTTCACTGATTGAGCGATTATCGTCTATGATTAAAATTGAAGTACCTTTGGATGCAATTTCTGGAGTGAGTATTGCATGTTCTTTTTCAAGTACAGGCATAGAATTAGAGACCGGTAAAAATATTTGAAACATTGCACCTTTGTCTTCAATACTACTTACAGAAATGTCCCCACCATGCTTTTTAATTATCCCAAAAGAAGTAGAGAGACCCAGCCCTGTACCTTCTCCTTGTGGTTTAGTTGTGAAAAACGGGTCAAAAACTCGATGAATATTATTTTCTGAAATACCTTTACCTGTATCGCGAACCTTGATGCAGACAAACGAGCCGGCATTATTGCGATTCATTGAGCATTGCTTTAATTCACAATTAAATCCAGAGCAGTTCGCGGTAGAAATGCTTATTGAACCCTCGGAAGCTCCAATAGCATGTGTTGCATTATTAATAATATTTAGAATCGTTTGTTCTATCTGACTTTTCACGCCATGTATCAGAAAATTATTTTTCGATTCATTTAATGTAATTGATATTTTTTCAGGAACTGTGATTTTAGCAATTTGCACTATATCACGTATAATATCTCCAAGCTTAAAGTCCTCAAACTTAATTTCATGATGGCGTGCATAAATGAGTAGCTGCTTAATAATGCTCGCAGCCTTATGACTTAGAGAATTGATTGATTCAATTCTGACAGCTCCACTTTCTGATAATGATTCATTCCTGGAAATTAAATATGCCTGACCAGTTATTCCCGCGAGGACATTATTAAAATTATGAGCTATACCACTCACCATTTCGCCTAAAGCTTCCATTTTTTGAGATTGCTCAAGTTTAAGCGCTTGGCTTTCAACTTCAGTTAAATCTTGCATTGAAGCACATATGTATTGTTCGCCATCTATTTTGGTAGGATTAAGGGCAATCGCTACCGGGAATTCTGTGCCATCCTTTCTTAACGCAGTGAATCGTCGACCTTGATTCGTCATACTTTTGAGTTTCTGTGGCATATCCATATAGTTTGAACGCTGAGTAATATGAGCATGCCGAATGGCTTCTGGTAAGAGTGTTTCAACGGCTAAACCTTCCAATTCATTATTGGAATAGCCAAGCATTGAGCATATGGCATTATTGCAAAAAGATC
>JAUZQJ010000119.1 GCA_030951045.1 Mariprofundus sp. | reverse complement strand
AGGCACAAAACAGGCCTATGATCAAAAGAACTGATAAGAGTAAAGGGTTGCTTGTTCGTCTCGGTGTATTCGTCATCATCACCTCCATATTCAAGCGCATATGCTTATCAATGTCGGCATAGGAGAACAGGCATGCGTTTCACCCCGTCCGGTGCATAAATTCCAGCAAGCTAGAAAACGTTTACCACAAAGGCGCAGAGACACAAAGAAAAAGCGACGAAAGAATGTTTCTGAGAATATAATGAGATGAAATGTATTCAAAAAAGAAAGTCGTACGTTTTAAATATTAATTTAGTTTTTCTCTGTACCTTGGTGCATGCATGGGTGCCAACGCTTGCGTAAGATTAGGTGAATCGCGAAGCGAGAGAGTATTCCCTGGGGGAGAAAGCTCCCTGGGGTGGTTAATATTGTTTTCATTTCTGCATCACCAGCGTATTGCCATCAGATACCGTCCTCGCATTCAATGCTGCTTTCGCCTCTTTAATCTGGAACTCGCTGAACACTGCTATACCATGCTGTGCCAGCAAACACGCCGTCACACCCAGCCCTCTGATTTTCGTACCTGAAAAACTGCCATCATTAACCCTGTTCACTCCACAGGATGGGCTGCCCTCCTTCAGGATCGCAACACGGATATCGTGCTGCATACAGAGAGCCAAAGCCATTTCAGCACCAGCCATAAAAGCTTCTGTAACATCGCTACCATCTTTGCGGCGAATAGCCCCCTCACCGTTGATGATCGCTTTGGCATCACCTGCTGCGATTTCTGCAGGCGGTCTTGGAATAGGCAGGCCACCTGCCACTTCCGGACATAGCATAATCAAACGGCCCTGTTGTTCCCACGCTTGTAAAACGTCTGAATGGATTAGACTGTGTTTGCCATCATAACGAACACGCTCTCCAAGCAGACAGGCACTGATAAGTATTTTATGCATGCACGGTCTCCAAAAAGTCATTCATCGTACCACGGTTTGGCAAACCACAGCGCGCTCCCAGCCTTGTGCAGGTCAATGCCCCGGCAGCCGAAGCAAAACAAAGTAGCTCAGACCAGACCATATCACGCGCCAAAGCCAGTGCGAACGCACCATGAAAGGCATCACCTGCACCTGTGGAATCGACCACATCAACGTTGAATGCATCCATAGCACCAGTCTCCCCATTACAGTTCCAAATCAACCCTGCGTCGCCCTGAGTAATCACTACATGTTCGCAATGCTTGGACAAACGGTGCAATGCAATAGTGAGATCATCCGTTTCACAGCAGTGGCGGGCAAACGTTTCAGATGCCACCAGGTAATCTACTTCTGTGGTTAATTCACGTGTACCCTGATGCAGGGAGCCCGCATCAAGCACAGTGATTATACCCTGCTCTTTTGCCCATCTACATAAAGGCAGTGATAACAGTGGTTCATGACCATCAAATAGCAGTACTTTTGGACGTTCAGAAATACTTACTGCATCAGGCTCAAGAAAAACGCTATCACCCTTATAATTTACTACAGACCTGTGGCCATCCGGCTTGGCAAGAATTTGCGAAACGGGTGTGGCATCTTCGCCTCGCACCAGATTAGAAATTTCTACCCCTTCAGCCCGAAACTCCCGCACATGCGCCTCACCAAACAGATCATTGCCCAAATAACCACAGAACCCCGCCACTCCACCCAAACGCGACACGCACACCGCTGCGTTGGCTGCGGGGCCACCACCAGCCAACTGCATCGCATCAGCGAAACTCTTCTCATCCGGTTCAGGATGATGAGAGAGAGCCATCGAAATATCGTATGAAGCGTGCCCCACGCATAATACATCTAACATAAGCAGAGCGTATCAGTATTGCCATGACATTGACAAATTCAAATTTATCCGCTATTTACTTAACATCACACACGCTTGCCGCACCACAGTCTCCCCTGTCTTTGGTGCAGCGGTGCCCCGACACTTGTCGGGGCATTTTTTATACCCCTGTTCTTATAATCTTGACAGTTTTACTCGGGTTTATGACGATGCTGACCCAACACGGCATGCATCATTGCTCGGCATGATGCTGCATAAGGAGTTTCTCATGGTTTCCCAGGCTGATATTCTTAAAGCACTCTCTGTCATCATCGACCCCGATTTCAAAAAAGACATTGTCTCACTTGGTTTTGTGAAAGACATTGTTATCGGCAATGCGTCCGTTGCACTCACCATCGAATTAACGACCCCTGCCTGTCCGGTCAAAGAAGAGTTCAAACGTCAGGCGGATGCAGCACTGTTAGCACTGCCGAGTATTGACCAAGCCAATGTTACCATGAGCTCCAATGTTGTAGCAGCCAAGACTAAAGAGGGCATTCCCGGTGTAGCCAATATTATTGCCGTGGCATCCGGTAAAGGTGGTGTTGGTAAATCTACCACCACGGTAAATCTGGCTGTGGCAATGGCGCAAACCGGAGCACGTGTAGGCTTACTTGATGCCGATATTTATGGCCCATCCATTCCGCGCATGATGGGCTTAAGTGGTAAAAAGCCCC
>JAUZQJ010000118.1 GCA_030951045.1 Mariprofundus sp. | reverse complement strand
CACTCTGCGGTAAATGCTTTTAAAGGAAATATCAGTGATATCCGGTCAATAGAGCCGCGAGGAGAAACCCTGCAGATAAGGATATGAACATGGTTTTGAGTATCAGACGTAGTGCTAGCTCGGACATGATGTCATGCAATCGGGCTGACCAGCCGACGCTATGGGGTAAAATGAGCAAAATGCCGATCCACGCAGGCAGCAGAAACAGCCACTGATCACTGATCAATACTCGCCAGCTGGATTCAAGGGTCATGTTCATAGCGATAGCGCCAAGTGCCATGATGAAACCACAAGCTGCGGATGTGCCGACGGCATGCCGCAGTGTGAGTGAGCGGCGCAATAGAGGCACCAGCATGGTGCCTCCACCAATGCCCAGAACACCAGAAATATAACCGATAGGTCCGGATAACCATGGTAGCATTCTTTGTGTTGGTGATGTGGCCTGTAGTTTTTTACTGTAATCGAACGCAACCCAGGCATTCAATGCCGCTAATGCAAAGAGAATCGATGCGGCGGGCAGGTGCAGTGTGCTCCACAAACCTAATCCCGCTCCAATCATCAGACCGGGCAGCAGTAAAAACATGGCACTTCTGTCCAAATGCCCTAATCGCCAGTGCGAGCGCGAGGAGACAAAACCGGTGATAATAATGGCTACCATGCTGGCAAATATATATGCACTCATGCCATCGGTGTTGCCAGGCATACAGGCGTAAAATACGGGTACATAAATTAACCCACCACCGACACCGGCAAGGCCTGCCATTAAACCGCCCAACAGACCTGCGCCTATGCCGACCGCCAAGCCGTATAGTATCAGGGACAGATCAAGTTCAGGCATGTGCTATGTTGCTGGTGTGTGTTTGAAAAGCAGGTAGTCCTGATATTCATCGACATCCATTTTACCAAGAATATAGAGCATTTGGTCAGCCAGCACATCCGGGTCACAGATGCCTTCTTTCTGATTATGGTCATCGGCTAATATTTTACGCTGATCAGATTCAGCAGCATCGCACAGAGAGGTGCGTTGCATCGCTGCATTGCGCCACGCATCGGCATTGTCGAATGGTGTATGTGAGGAGTCAGGCATGGACGTATATTACAAACAAATGTGCTGAAGCATAGCTTACCCGGATTATTCATAAATACTGTTGTGCCCTTACTTGTTCCTTTGCTCGCACCAAACCCTTCATAAGTCGTCCGTATGCACTGCTACGAACTTTTCTTCAGAATGCGTTGCAAGCAAATGGCCTGCGCAATCATCACAACAATTCATGAATAATCCGGGTTAGGGAAGCGCTGATTTATGTCGCGTTTCCGTGCAGGCCAGAGATGGCTTGCCAAAGTGGGAGGGTAAGCGAGCGGATTGTAAGCAGAAACAAAACCATGCTTTTGATGTTCGGCACCCTTGCCTCCCACTACTACGTGGCGACGTTTCGCCGTCCCATCCACTATCCTATGAAATGGCGTCTTCTGAGGGCTGTGTTTGGCAGGGGGCTATAAAATAATGTCATTGTGTGTGAAGTATTTCACACATGTTTTAAGTTGTATGTTGTATAGTCCGCGATGATTGGAAAAATCAGTGTTAAAGCGCTTGGATTTATTAGTAAATGACGGAATAGTCTGAATAGATAAATGCTTTATCAACAGATACTGTAAAACCCAATACAATCAATTTTAGGAGAGAAAATGAAATTTATTATAATAATGTTCAGCTTGTTTGCATTTGCCATTCCAGCCTCTAGTGCAGGTTTTTTTACCAGTGTGGAATCGCGTGCGGATGCTATGAATGAACAATTAGGTGATAAAAATGATTATCATGCGAACTTGGCACGTGAATTGGCCGATATCGCGGTTGAAGAAAAGGCTCAGCACGACACATCAGTGGCTAAAGCGTTCATGAGCATGGCTGAAGAGCATGCCGCTCAATCCGGAGGTGCAAAATGATGTATCGTCTTATTCTTTTAGTAGCAGCATTCTCTATGTCGGCTTGTGCTCACCATATTAATACTGATAGCAGCGAACTTGATGCTGCGCGTACTGCAATTGCAGAAGCTAAAGCTGCAGGGGCAGAAAATTGTGCGCCTAAGTTGCAAGCTCAGGCTGTTGCATCCTTGTACTGGGCTGCACATGAACTTACAGAGGTTGGTTATCATCCTGAAGAAAACTCAGCGTTGATTGCTCGGGCCGAAGCGCAAGCTAAAGAGGCTCGTTCTCAAGCTAAGATTAACTGTGCTCCTAAACCGAAACCTGTAGCAAAACCGAAAGTCATCGAAATCATCAAACTATCCGGTGTGAATTTTGCCAATAACAGTGCTGAACTGACTCCAGCATCTATTTCTATTCTTGATACTGCTGTAGCAACACTGAAACGTCGCTCTGATATTATTGTTGAAATTGCAGCACACACAAGTAGCCGTGGTGCTGCAGCATATAATTTATCGCTTTCCAATAAGCGCGCTGCAAGCGTGAAAGATTATTTGATCTCTCATGGTGTTATGGCTAATCGTTTGAGCTCTAAAGGTTATGGTGAGACCCAACCGATCGCTGTTGAAAACAACCTGGCGGATGAAGCAATCAATCGACGTGTTGAACTGCGTGTGATGAATTAAAGATTGTTAAAAAGGTGTATATAGAAAGGGGCGGTTTTACCGCCCCTTTTTTTGTTTGCCCAGCATGGCTGGCAAACCCTGTCTGAGTTGTTCAGGCATCACCCCGACCGGGGGGAAGATAATCCGAATGGCAAGGGCGTAACTGGTAACGGTTGGGTCTGAAGGAAGCCATAGGAAGTGAGTGACACATAACGCAAGTAAACCTGATTCGGCGCAGCAGGGGCGATTAGCCTGCGAAATAGGGCAAAATCCGATACTCGGTCAGACCTGT
>JAUZQJ010000117.1 GCA_030951045.1 Mariprofundus sp. | reverse complement strand
CCACAATGATCGGCATACGCAAAAGCATAGGATAGAGTATAGACAAACAAGCGATTCCTTACCACTGAACTATAGTATTTCATGATATGAAGTACTATATATGCAACCCCTTCATACGATAGCCCGAAGTGCTCACCCATTTCCACCAATGTTTTATCAGGGTTTGCAGCAACGTATGATCTAAACTCTTCAGAGTTAATGCTGGACTTTCTTCCGCCTCGATGAGGCCTGGGATCAACAGCTCCGGTTTCTTTGTAAAGCTTCATCCAATTACGAACTGTAAGCCACAATAAACGCCAATAGAACATAAGCTTGGTAAGTCAATTCATGAATTACTTTATTACGCCTGAGAGCGGGTTTTATCTCCTCACGCCGCCGTTCTATTTACTACTACGAAGTTCACCGCGCCGGAGACAACAAGCAGCATGGGACTAAAGTGACGTAGAGAATCCCTGCAAAACAAGGCCGACAGTAAATATCGCGCCCACATAATGAGAGAGTATAAAGAACTCAAAACCCCAATGTTCACCACAGCGCATCAAACGGCCGCCAAACATCAACTGCAAAATCATTGCTGCCCACCAGGCAAGCCCTATCCAGAAACCACCCAGAATATATGCAGATACGCCAAGCAATATAATATTCATAAATCCAAGGATAAGGATAGCCGGCACAGCGGCATCGCCAAAGAAAATTGCAGTGGATTTCACACCGATCTTTTTATCATCTTCCCGGTCAGACAGAGCATAAGCAGTATCATATGATAACGACCAGCACACATTGGCAAAAAACAGCAACCAGGGAATGGGTGAATTAAAGACATCACCGGTTTCCGCTGCCCAGGCCATAATAGCCCCCCAACCAAAAGCCATGCCAAGCCAGGCTTGCGGAAAATGGGTATAACGCTTCATGAATGGATACAGGCTAGCCAGCACTGCTCCAATCACTGCCAACACGATCACATATGCGGAAGTTTGTGCCACCAACAGCAGAGCCAGTAGCAACATGACCACAAAACCGATCAATGCGGCACCCGGAGCAATCTTACCGGCCGCAATAGGGCGCGCTTTGGTACGTTCAACCATCGGATCGAATTTTCGGTCTGCAATATCATTGATCACACAACCGGCAGAGCGCATCAACACCACTCCACCCACAAAAATAATGACATTTTTCAAACTTGGCCGCCCACCGGATGCCGCCAGCAAGCCCCATAAGGTTGGCCACAATAACAACCAGTAACCCACGGGCCGATCAATACGTAAGAGTTTAATCCAGTCAATGAAGCTTCCAACAGGTGAGAATGTCATCATCTGTTAGAGCCTGTATCGACGGCTTGTCGTTTCAATTCGAGCCCACATGATGGGATGGAACACCTCCACCACCAGCGCCTGCACACCGGATGGTGAACGCAACACAGAGCGTCTGGCCCAACGCCCTTTATGTACACTTTCACCTTGCATTTGTGCCACACTGAGATCGGAACGTGCCAGGGATAGCCCTCTATCCAGCAACAGGTTACCCAGAGGTCGCTCCCCGGCTTCCAGATCAGCAATCAAATCGGCTGGCAGGGTCTCCAATGGCAATACGGACTCTGCATCAAACAGCACCGACCCACGATGCATTAAAGAGACCTGACGTCGTAGAACAGGGGCGTTTCCTTCACAGCCTAACAATGGACCTTCACCCGGTTTAGTAAGGTCAACAAATTGATCGTGCAGCTCTACGTCCAAACGAATACCAAAATGACGCTCCAAAAAACGGGTCAATGAACCAGCGGTCGTCAAAATCGCACCTGCATCACGGCTAAGTCCCGCCTCTGCCGCTTTCCAGTAACGCACGGATTGCCAATCTTGGGCTTCTAAATCTCCAAAAAACATGCGCGCATAATGAACTCAGCCGTCTAAGGGTCAAGGTATTGCATCACTTCTGCATCACCAAATTGAAAACGGTATTGCATCAGACAGATAAATCAGGCCAAATCCCGCCTATGACTTGCCGCCTTTATTTAAATCAGCCTCTTGAAACAGGCACATCGCTCACATTACCTACTGATCAGGCTCACTATCTGCGCAGCGTCATGCGCCTGAATGCTGGAGAAGAGGTCATACTGTTTAATGGGCAGGGTGGTGAGTTTCTGTGCACGGTTGAACAACTAACCCGTGAAAATCCCGCTGTTTTTATTGCCTCACATGCAGAGGTGGATAGGGAGATGCCTAAACGCGTACATATCGTACAGGCAGCCTGTCGCAGTGAAAAAATTGAAACAGTATTACAAAAAGCTACCGAACTTGGAGCAGCAAGTTTTACTGTTGTGCGCAGTGAGCGCAGCACCCTGAAGCTCGATGGTGCAAAACTGAAGAAACGTCTGCAGCGCTGGCAGAGCATCGCCATTGAAGCCGCTGAACAGAGTGGGCGCACCATGGTGCCTCAAGTACGCTGGATCAATACATTGAAAGATTCGCCTGCGCTTGGGCTCTGTTTCACCCTGCACCCGGAGCCAAAAGCCAGCCGTTGGCAAGAGCAGAAAGACGCGATGTTCAATGCGGTCGATATTACGCTCGCCATAGGACCTGAAGGCGGCTGGAGTGATCGGGATATCGACACCCTCAATACTGCCGGGTTTAACTGCCTCACCTTCGGCCCCCGCGTCATGCGCACAGAAACAGCGGCCCCTGCCCTGCTCGCAGCAATTCAGGCAAGCATTGATTCTTAATCACCCTATGCGATCAACGCTCTCTCGCATTCAAGGCCTTTGCGTGTAGCTACTTTCGGGCAACTGCCATGATTTATTTAGAACTTCATTGTAAATGTGCCAACAGCTCCCCAAAGATTGACCATTGTCGCGCGTGTCGCGCCAACTTTGACATTGGTCCAATACTGCATCCACTCGCCACCGACAGAAAACTGATCATTAATGGAGAAATCGCCGCCACCACCGTAGCTGAAGCCTGTTTTCGATTTCATTGGCGAAAATAGGGCAATACCCGGCACATCAACTTTAAACAACGGCTTGGCAGTGGTTGCTCCCACCAAGGCATAGAAACGAAAATCCGATGACACAGCATTCTGCACTTTGAGCAGATAGGATTTAAAATAGTTCGTGCTCATATCCACCGTTACCGGGGTAGCAATAACCGTACCGGCAAGAGTGCTTCCAACCGGATACGTCTGTTTGCCGGTACTGTCTACCGTGCCAAGCCGCAACTCCATACCAAAATACTCATACATATCGACTCCAAACTTCGCATAGCCACCTAAGGCAGTGACTTTTTGAGAAAAGGCAGTAGTCGTATCCTTCGCATCAATCCCAAAAACACCTACACCGACACCCACATACGGTTTGAAATCCTGAGCCTGAGCGCTGCTACTGCTCGCCAGAATCATTGCTGTGCCAATTAGTATTTTTTTCATTACGTTCTCCAAAGTGTTTCTTGATAGTTTGATCTTATATTTAGTTGAAAATAAGAAAAAAAGCAACTACTTCCTTCATTTTCAGTTGTTTGAGCGTGCACAACCATCAGCAGGCATGCTCCCATCCGTGATAGTGGGCCCCAAACCAAAGCCAACAGATTGTGTCAGATAGTGCATACCCTCGACCCCACGTGCTCGCTATTTTGCAGGCGAACCAACCAGACCTTCACCACGATGATCTGAAATACCTGTCAACGCACCTGATTGCCGCTGCCATAAAATCGCTTGCATGTTACCATATTGCCTGTTCATCGCCTTGAGGTGATGCCCACGGCTTTGTAAGTCATCGGCAACATCTTTTGAAAAAGCACCTAGTTCATATTGCACCACATCAGGTAAAAACTGGTGATGGTAACGCGCCGCATCCACCCACTGCTGGGGCTCGGCTTCATCCAGTATAAAGCCCATCATAGCCAACGCGACCATGCTGATAATACGCGAACCGCCGGGGGTGCCTACTATAAATGTGCGTTTCGGGCCTATTACAAAGGTTGGCGTCATGCTCGACAACATGCGTTTACCGGGTGCTACAGCATTGGCCTTGCCCTGCACCAGACCATAAGCGTTAGCTTTACCTACTTGTGTGGCAAAATCATCCATCTCATCATTAAGTAGAATACCGGTTGAAGGGGATACATAAGCAGAGCCAAAAGCGTAATTGATCGACAGCGTCGCTGAAACCATATTACCTTGTGCATCAATCACAGAAAAATGTGTGGTATCCGTACCATTACCGGCAGGTTCCGCCAAACCGTTCAAGGCTTTCGAGGAGGTCACCTTTTCCATATCAATACTCGATCGTAAGGTTTGCAAACGCTCTGGTTGCAAATAATCTTTGGGAACCTGCACATAATCACGATCACCCAGATGCTGATTACGATCCCGATAGGCACGTTTCATCGCCTCAATGAGCAGATGTTTGCGATCTGCCTGGTTCAACAGTTTGAAATCATCATTTCTCAGTTGCCCGAATAGATGCGCCAGCGTCAAACCACCAGATGAAGGCAACGCCGCCGAAACAACATGATAGCCCTGATAATCAAATGCAACCGGCTCACGCTCAATCACCCGATAGGCCGCCAGATCTCCTTCACGAATCAGACCACCATCGCGTTTCATATCTGCAACCAGGCGGCCTGCAGTTTCACCATGATAGAAGTCATCTGCACCCGCTTTGGCGAAACGCATTAAGGTATCAGCCAAGGCCGGCTGTTTAATCTTATCATGTCTCAGAAAGATGCGCTTAGCACTATCATTGAATGCCTTTCCGCGCCAGTTGAGCATACCTTGCAAGCGCTCGGAAACGGCAAAACCATCGCGCGCTAAGCCGATAGCAGGCTGCGTGATTTGATCACGTTTCAACACTCCATATCGACTGACCAGATGATCCACACCGGCTGCAATGCCCGGCACGCCAGCGGATTGTGGGCCATCAATACTGGAGCGGGTTTGATATATTTCACCGTGCTCAGCTAACTGCGGTGATGTTTCACGCGCATCGATCATCACATAACGCTTTTCTTTGGCGATATAGAGCAGGAAAAAGCCACCACCACCAAGACCTGATGAACCGGGCTCGACAACGCCCAGAGCCAGGGTAGTAGCTGCAGCAGCATCAAATGCATTTCCGCCTGCCTCTAAAACCTCAAGGCCTGCTTGTGTTGCCAGCTGATGCGCTGAAACCACCATGCTTGAAGCAGGGGCTGCGGCTTGAGAAAGTGAAGCGACAAACAGTAACGGTATAAACAGCACTGAATACAGAGAGAAACGCAACATGAAATGAATCCTGATTAGCTACGCTCATCCATAGGGATATACGATTGACCTTTTTTACCAGTATAAATCTGAGCAGGTCGGTAAATGCGACCAACACCCAGCTGCTCTTTCCAGTGCGCCAGCCAACCAGCCACACGCGCAACCGCAAAAATAGGCGTAAATATATCAGTTGGAATACCCAATTTGCGATATACGATGCCGGAATAAAAATCGACATTCGGACAAATACCTTTTTTACCCAGCGTCTCTTTGGATAACTCTTCAATACGACTTGCTATTTCATACGTTGGATCAGCGCCTAGTTTTTCTGTCAATTTCACATAGAGCTTCTGCAGCAACACAGCACGCGGATCTTTGGTTTTATAGACACGGTGACCCAGGCCTGGAATTTTCGCCTTTCTATCCAGCTTATCATGTAGATATGCCTCAGCCGCATCCACTGAAGCGATCTCATCAAGCATATGCAGCACATCTTCATTGGCTCCACCATGCAGAGGACCGGAGAGTGAACCAATACCTGCACTGATAGCGGTATAAGGATCAGCATGGCTGGAAGATACAACCAGCGTGGAAAAGGTGCTGGCATTCATGGTGTGTTCGGCGTGCACAATCAGCGCTACATCCATAATACGCGTTGTCAGTTCATCCGGTTCATTACCGGTCAGCATATAGTAAAAATTTGCGGCATGACAGAGGTCATCACGCGGTGCAATCGGATCATCGCCATGACGCATGCGTGCATGGGCGGCAACCAACGTAGGGACTTTTGCGATCATATTTACAAACACCTGATGCACAGCTTTGTGAGCAAGGCCCCCTTCCTGCGACTTGGGGAACGGATAAAACATTCCAAGTGCAGCAACCGTAGCCTGCAACGAGTCCATGGGATGCGCCGATTCAGGAAAACATTTCATCATATCTCGAATACGGAATTTTATACGCCGATGATGACACAGATCATTTTTAAAGGCGGTGAGTTGATCTTCAGTCGGCAGTTCACCATACAACAACAACCAGGAGGTCTCTTCAAACGAGGAGTGTTCTGCCAGTTGCTCAATATCAATACCGCGATATTCCAGATAACCACGCGTACCATCCACTGAGGATATTGCAGATTCGGCAACGGGGATGCCTGCCAGCCCTACTGAATAACAAGCGATTTTCGATGCTGTTTTTTTGTCTACCATCATTTTGCTCCAGTAATCCGCACACTCTGTTTAACATTTACGGATAAAACGTATTCATTGGAATTAAAGAAACATGGAAACTAACAAAAGCAAATGCAAAATGCTCCTGCGATTATGAACAGGATCTTTTCAACCGGTATGCGGAGTGATTTTAATTCACCATCTCATGCATAACCGGCACAACAGCATTTCACCCATCAGCGTTTCCCCAAGGGGTGCGATTGATTCACCAAATCATGCAGGCGTGCTTTAGCAACATGGGTATAAATTTCGGTAGTGGTGATATTGCTATGTCCGAGCAACATCTGCACGGCTCGCAAATCAGCCCCGTGATTAAGCAAGTGCGTTGCAAAAGCATGTCTTAAAGTATGCGGTGACGGTAAAGGAAACACACCAGCCTGAGCGGCATACTGCTTGATGCGCAACCAGAAATTTTGTCGTGTCATCGCTTTGCCGCCACGACCGGCAAACAAAAAAGAACCGGCAGGCTCACTCGGGCGTAAGAGCAGCCACGCCTGCAACCAACGTTCAGCCTCTTCACCAAAAGGCACCAATCGCTCTTTATCACCCTTGCCAATCACACGCACCAGACCTCCTGCCATATCGATATTGGCCAAACTCAAACTGACCAGTTCACTGACCCGAAGGCCTGTCGCATACAGCATTTCCAGCATACAACGGTCACGCAGACCTGTCGGGATCGTTGTATCGGGAGCTGCCAAAAGTAATTCAACATCTTGCTCGCTGAGTAATTTGGGCAAAGGACGGCTTTTGCGCAGCTTAGGCAAATGCCGGGCAGGATGATCTTCTCGTATGCCCTGATCCTGCAAATAGGCGAACCAGGTAGATAGCGCACTGCGACGGCGCTGAATCGTACTCACCTTTAGCCCTTCCTGTCGTAGTGATGCCAGGTATTTCAACACTTCAGCCTGATCAACCTGTATCAGATCGACATTGATAGACCTGAAAAACAGATCCGCATGCAGCAGATCTGAACGGTATGACTCTGTTGTTTGATGCGACCAGCCCCGCAGCATCGCCATGCGCTGCAATTGGCCGGTAATGGTTTCTTCATTGGATTGATCTACACGCATTCTCGTGAATCCTATATAGTTTATCTGAATACCATAGTTATATTCTAAGTAATAAATAATCACATGCATTGGCTATGGTGGCAATCAGCGCTTACGCTTGCTAGCTTGCACGCCGTTTTTAATTATTAATGAAGTAGAGGAATAATCCATGGCCTTTGTTGTTACCCAATTATGTAAAGACTGCGTAGATAGCGCTTGTGTTGCTGTATGTCCGGTTGACTGTTTCTATGAACCAAAAGAAAAAAATGATGAAACACCAAACATGCTCTACATCTCACCAGAGGAGTGCATTGATTGCGCTGTCTGCGAACCTGAATGCCCTTGGGAAGCCATTTATCCGGAAGAAGATGTGCCTGAAGTATTCGAAGGCGACATTGAGCTGAATGAACTCAGTGATAGTAAGCGTGAAGCATTTGATCTTGCAGAAGTCCATGATCACACGCCCCCATCAGCGGAAGAAGTGGCTGCGAACAAAGCTAAATACGGTCTGTAACTGAACAATAACAGGATCACCCTTTTGAAAGCGCATGTGTGGACCTCTACACATGCGCTTTTTATTTAGCCCATGAGCAACGCTTCGACACACGCGAAAACACCACTGATTGGTATGAACCACAGTGATTTGATAGCGCTATGCCATCAGGCTGGCGTAAAACCCGTGCATGCCGATCATATCCTGGCTTCAGTGTTCAGGCGTTATAACACCAACATTGCTGATATTCCAAGAATCCCTCTGGCGCTGCATAGCTATCTCAACGAGCATGTCTCTATGTTTGAACCCACCTGTAGCGCTGAACAGTTAGCGGCTGACGGCACGCGAAAACTGGTACTGCAGATGCCCGATGGCAAAGCCGTTGAAACCGTGCTGATTGAAGGTGGAAAACGTTTAACCCAATGCATCTCTACACAGGTAGGCTGTGCTGTCGGCTGCACCTTCTGTCTGACTGCAACGGCGGGATTAACCCGCAATCTGAGTGCTGCTGAGATGGTCGCAGAGATCATAGCTGGCCAGCGCATTAGCGGCCAGAAAGTAAGCAATATCGTATTGATGGGCATGGGTGAACCACTGCACAATTATGATGCGGTAAAACAGTTCCTCAATATTGTCACAGACCCCAAAGGCATGGCGTTTTCACCCAACCGGGTCACCCTCTCCACATCCGGTATGGTGCCGGCCATTTATCGCATGTTAGAAGACAAACTTCCGTGCAACCTGGCCGTTTCACTTAATGCGACAACCGATGAGGTACGTGACCGGATTATTCCCATCAATAAAAAATATCCGATTGCCAAGCTGATGCAGGCTGTACGAGCATATATCCAGGAACGTGGCCATAAACGCGTACTCATTGAATACGTTATGCTGGCGGGTATCAATGACAGCATCGAAGACGCCATGCGTTTATGTCAGCTACTTGAAGGATTAAACTGCACCATCAATTTACTGCCATTTAACCCTTATCCCGGATCAGCATTTAAACGACCCGATCAGTGTACCGTACACGCCTTTCAGGCCGTACTGGTTGCGGCCAAGCTGATTGCAATTGAACGCAAATCAAAGGGTCGCGAAATTTCAGCCGCCTGTGGGCAGCTGATTACAGAGATCAGAAAATAATCAACCTGTAATCAGCCACCTCAGAGCTGTGTGCCATTAATTCAGTGTTTGTTGTTCTTTTTCTTGCTGCGCGCGGCTCGATTCAAAAGCGGCTGCAAAGTTTACAGGTTCAAGCATTAACGACATAAAACCGCCATCCACAGTCAACTGGCTGATAATCTGACGTGTATAAGGGAATAGAATCGTAGGACATTCAACCCCAAGCAGATGAACCATGTGTTCCTCAGGTACATTTTTAATATAGAACAAGCCGGCGTGTTCAATTTCAACTTCAAACAACAACTGGTCGTTTTTATCATCACGCATAATCGCTGACACCTTCAGCGTGATTTCCCAATGTTCTGCATCCAGTTGTTTGTTTTCCAGACCGATATTCAATTCAACATTGGGCTCGGCATCCTGGACTGTAAACACTTCAGGTGCATTCGGGTTTTCAAATGAAATATCTTTGACATATAATTTCTGAATATTGAAAACAGGTGCCTCTGTTTCAGTCGCGGCAGTATCTGACATGGTAATAAATCCTCTGTATTATTTTTATCGGTTCAATCTATCGACGCCATTGATCAGCCCCATTTATCAACTCAATCTGACAATCATGATTTCACCATATAATTGATCCGTCCATCATTGAGTTTAAGGTGAACCATGTCAACCCGTGTATGCGCTATTTCTTTCTGGCGCGTGGATGTGTTTTATCATACACCTCGGTGAGTTTGGCGATGTCGAGATGGGTATATCGTTCCGTGGTTCCCAGAGAGGCATGACCAAGCAGCTCCTGAATAGCACGCAGATCCACACCTCCAGCCAACAGATGCGTAGCAAAGGAGTGGCGCAACCGATGTGGACTCACCGACACATCCGCCCCTGTTTCCACAGCGCGTTCCTTCAACATGCGTTGAACACTGCGAATGGAAAGTCGGGTATCATACTTATTCAAAAACACAGGCTGATCTTGCTCTGCGCTTTCTGAAACTGTGTGTGTTTCTCGTTCGCTCAAATAGACCTGTAAATATTGCATTGCCCCTTCAGGCAACGGTACAACGCGCTCCTTGCGCCCCTTACCAAACACACGTAATTCGTTTTGATCCAGATTAATATCATGCATATTCAGACCAACCACTTCAGATACACGCAGCCCACAGCCATACATCACCGCCAGCAGCGCCAAATCCCGATGATCCGAATGGCGGTCTGTATGCTGCATCAATGCAGATGTCTGCTCTGGCTGCAATGTACGAGGCAGGCGCTTAGGTTGTTTTGGAGCACGAACACCGGCAGCAACATTCGATTTACAGTGACCGGATCGGACAGCATCATCCAAAAAGCTGGATACAGCGGACAAGCGTCTGGCCAGCGTTGAAGCAGCTAAGCCTGCTGCGTGACTGGCAACCAGCCAGTCCTGTACTTGCGTGCGGGTAATGTGACCCACATCTGAATCAGCACCGCAGTGGCTCATAAATTTCAATAAATCACGCCGGTAAGCTGACACGGTATGTACCGATGCCAGACGCACATCAGCCAGCTCATCCAGAAAAGAGCCAATCGCCTCCCGCAGGCTTAGATGATTAACATGCATCTCCATCATCATTCGCAACCACCCCGGCAAGGGGCTCCGCCATTTCAAATCGGTTGCCACCTAAGGCTTTGGCTACATACATAGCCTGATCAGCTTGAGAAATTAAGGATTTCACTGCGATATCCTTATCCGCTGGTGAGCAAGCCACACCAATACTTACCGTCACAGCCCTGGACTCACTTACAGACTGACCAGCAACAGCGTCAACTACAGACCGGGCAATGTCACGTGCCTTAGCTTCGGAGCAACCGGCCATCAACAACACGAACTCATCCCCGCCCATGCGAATCAATGGGTCATTGGCGCGCACATCCTGACGTAATATTCGACTAACCATCGCAAGCACCTCATCACCAGCGTCATGGCCCAGCGCATCATTCAATGTTTTGAATTTATCAACATCTGCGTAGAGGCAGACCACGGCGGTATCTTTACCAAACCACTGTGACAATGGCTGATGACTATGTGGCTGCAAAAAACGGCGATTGTGACTGCCCGTTAACGGGTCAGTGACTGAAAGCCTTGCCAAATGTTCACGTGCCACGGCATGTTCGAGTGTTAAACCAATCACTTGTGATAAATGCTGAAGAAAATCACTGCTCTGGTCCGGAGCAAAACGATCCCTATCCAGCGCACCAACACCGAGCACACCAAACGGTTTTTCCAGATCTCCCAATGTGAGCAAGGCAATCGAGCCCAAATGGCTATCTTTTTCTGTCAGCCAGTCAAAACTCTGTTGACTGGAGAGCTGCACCAGCCACGTACGTTTGCGATCCAGCCCCATCTGTTTGATTTCACCCGCTTCAATCCACACCAGGTCTCGCTCAGACAGACCATCCAGTTGATGACCACCAATAAAACTAGAACGATCAAACCAGAAGCGTACAAAGTCCAGGTCAAAGCGAGTACGCAAGCCACGCAACAGGGTAAAACAGAGATCTTCTGGATCGGTTGATTTCAACACATCGGATTCAAGCTCAAACATGCGTGAAAACAGGCGTTCATTTTGCCTGAGGCGCTGCATAACATCAGCAACATACGCTTTTAGTTCACGATTTTCGTCGGCTATTTGCTGGAATCGACGTGATGACAGATCGCCTATGCTGGCGACAGCAGGCTTGCCAGATTGATCCTTTGTATCACTCATTGTGGCAAAGACTCTTCAATCAATACTTTCCATGCTTGATTGGCACTGGCTCGTACCAGATATACACGTTTACGACCTTGATCTTTATAATTGCTGGAACGATAGCTTTGATCAAATTCGGCCACGACTATTTCCCCTTCCGGCCATGGGTTTGGGTCATGAATAATGGTCATGTCGGTCAAATCAACATGAACAGATGTTTTTTTCGCATTCAGCTTTGATTTATAACGCTTCCACTCGGCCAGGTTGCGATCACCGGAGCGAAACTTTTCATGGTAATGTGAAAAGTAGGCATTGGCATTCAATGACATCCAGTCTCTCCGCCAGGCTTCAATATCACGTTGGACCGATTCCAGCATTTCTTGCTTGTATTTATTTTGACCAAACACAAAATCTTTACCCACAATGACCCAGCTACGATGCAGACGCACATATTTAGAGATGTTCATCAAGCGATGATTGTTTAACGAAAAACAACCCCGCGTATCTTGTGGTGGCCTGCGACTCACATCCATCGGATAGCCATGCATCCAGATACCGCTGCCATTTTTTTGATGTAGTAAATCCAAGGTATTAGGATAATCTATAGGGAATGCAACAGGGCCATAACGTGCTTCCAGGTTTTTACCCTGTAATTTTTTGATAAAGCGATAAACACCATGCGGCGTCTTACCATCTCCGCGCCGTATTTTATCACCCTGAATAGAGCCGGTCACAACATACTCATCGGTCACTTTTTCAAAACCACCCGAACCAGTCGGCTTATATACAAACAAACGGTTACGCGCTTTATCAAACATGAACACATTCGCCATACTACTGCCAGCCAATAGCACATCTACCGGCTCACCTTTAACGCTACGTAGATTGGAGATAAAAGCATTCAGCCGCGCATCGGCTTCCCCCAGACCATTATTCAGATCTACAGATTCCAACATGCGTTTCTGTCTGCCCATGCCGCCAGCACCAGAATCCCGCATCGCCTGTATTGCCTGCTGCCGATAGGCCTCTGCTTCCAACAATGCCACCAACGGATCTTTACCCTTCTTTGCCTTCAACAACAGCCTTAATGCACTATCAGGATCATCCGACTTAAGCGCAATCGTCGCTAGCAAAACAGTGCGCTCCTGATGTGATAGCTGCTTCACAGCCACATCACTCCCAGTCTTGAGCTCCTTGACCACCCATTCCCATTGCTGATCAGCAGCAGTGGCAGACGCCACATATACAAAAGTGAGCAGTGCTAACAGCCCTAAACGCAATGAATTATACAGATGCTTCATAAATAATTTTCCAGCCATCGATTCCCTTTTTAAACAACATCTCTTTGTTATCATCATTATTAAATGTATCAGAACGGAAATGCTGTAAAAACTGAACCTTGATCACATTTTCAGCAAACGCTGTCACCACAACATGCTCAATATCTACCTTGATAAATTTACGTTTCTGTATTGCCCATATTTTATAAGCTTTCCACTTCGCAAAGGATGCAAACCTGTCACCATACTTAAAATCCTCGCTATAGGCTGCAAAATAAACAGGTAAATTTTTATTACCCCACGCCACTCGCCACGCCTCAACAGCGTTCAGCACCTCTTTTTTGAATTGCGCCAACATTGCCGTATGTTTGATGACAACAGGTTCAGATTGCACACGCTTTCCTGCATTAGCCCTGGACGGTGTCATATCAACTTTTTTCTTGTCTGATTGATGAACTATCGGTTCAACAGCAGCCAGCGGAACATCGGCATGTACTTTTAGCAGGCGCTGATAGCGTTGTTGCAGCGCGGCATTCTGATCTTTTGCCAGCACCTTGCGATAGGCATCGGCAGCCAATTTCACATATAAGTCCCCGATATTTTCCTGCGCTGTCAGATAGTCCGGCTTTAATGCCAGTGATTTTTCCAACGCATCTACTGCGGCCCGATAATTGCCCATTTCATTATAAATCACTGCTAAATTATTGTGTGGCTCTGCCAATGTCGGTTGCAAGGCAATCACATGATTAAAAGACTTGATCGCATCATCGAAAGCCCCCCGCTCAGCCTGATTCACCCCGAGCAAAAACCATGCTTGATAGTTTTTTGGATCATCATTGACCATCTGCTGCATCTTAAATAATGCTGCACTTACGTCACCCTGTTCAATCAATGACTGGATGGAATCGATGGATGGTTTGTCACTTGCGGCAGCGCAAGTTTGCGTAGTCATCATGAGTAAAGCGAATAGAAATAAATATTTTTTCAGCATGCGAGTATCGTAACGCTATTCGTGACAGGAACAAGCGCAAAGACAACAATTTTCTCAGTTGTATGAACACAAAACGATACATTCAACACAGATAAGTGTTTCACTGGATCAGTTTGTTTTTTTCTCTCCGGGAGTAGATACAGCACCGCCGGACAGCAGCAATTTCATTCCTTCTTCCACACTAATATCCAAATGTTTGAGTTCAGACGCCTCTACAAACAGCAACCAGCCAGTGGTTGGTATTGGTGTAGATGGGACAAACACAGCCACGCGCGTTGTCTCGCCTTCAGATACCTGCAAAGGGCTTTCCCCCGTCACAAAGCCCATCACCAGACTGCCTTGATTAGGAAAGGGCACCATCACCACTTCTTTAAATGCTTTTGAACCATCACCAAAAATGGATTCAAGCAGCTGACGCGTTGCATTATACACGTTACGCACTAAAGGAATGCGCCCCATAACCCTATCCACCAAACGCATCAAATGACGACCAATAAAGTGGGTGGTCAACGCACCAATGATGATAATAAACAGCAGTGCCAGAATAATACCCATGCCGGGAATATCCATACCAATCCATGCATCCGGTCGATAGCCGACAGGCAACAGTGCAACAGTCTTATCAGAGACTTCGATCAACCAGTTAATCAGTGCTGCAACAACCAGTAGCGGCACCAACGTTACCACACCGGCGAAGAGGTATTTACGCAAAGAGATCATGGCAACACGCTTTGCGATGCCTGTGATACTATAGGTGTTGTCTGCAACAACCGCCTGATGGAAACCATCTGCTTCGCATCATCTTTACTGATATAATTCTCCAAAAATGCCACTGTTTTAGCTCTGGGGTGCGCAATGATCACGCAGCTGAGTTTTTTCTTTGCACAATTACGTGCGCGCTGCCAGGCATGCTTCATGGCTTCCAATGTCATCTCGTGGTCAAGAAAAATACTGCGTGACGCCCAGGCGATACCCATTGATTTTGCCGATGTTGCGGCCACGCTACGGGCACTGGTTCTTGAATCCACAAAGAACAGTCCTTTTTCCTGACATACCTGCATGACCCAATGCATAGGTTTATCCATCTGTGTCAATCTCGAGCCCATATGGTTATTTACACCCTCTACGAATGGCACTTTTGCAAGATCTTTCAAAAAGGTATTTCGAATTGCATTTCGATTCATTTTGCCATGTAGAAAGTCTTCAGTCATTTCTAATGATGGGTCTTCTGGCTGCATTGGCAGATGCAGCATCACCACTTGGCCGGCTTGTTTAGCCAACACCGCGGCTTGGCGAGCAAAGGTAGATTCAGGAAGAACCGAGATTGCCACAGGTACAGATAAAGCCAACACACGTTCAACTGCCTTCAAATCATAACCGGCATCATCAATCACCAGAGCAATACCATATTTTCCCTTTTGATCTACAGGCACTAATGGCTGAACATCTGCTATCCCTGAGGATGACTCAATGGCATCCAAGACCGCTTCATTGCCACCTTGCATCGCTGGTGTTTGCATAGACTGATCAACATGGGCGTCTAAATCTGCATGCATCATTTCATTATCCGGTTGATCACCTGACAATGATAATTCACGTGGATTCAATGCACTTTGGTCCGGAATTGCATCAAGCTCTGGTGCCTGCAATGCAGTAGCCTGATTCTTTGCGTTATTATTCAAACCAGACGTATCCACCGCAGATGAGCCCTGCGCGCTCTGGTCAAGCTGGGGCATAATAACTATCAGCACCCCAGCCATGCCTAAGATCAGACCAAGCACAACGCCAAGCCAAAAAGGTAATTTTTCTTTTTCAGACATCAAACAGGTCGGAATGTATGCAACGTTTAGAGTAGAGGCTCTTATCCTTTAAGGGCATGCAAACCCTTCAACAAATCCAACGCACGTTGCAATTGTGTATCCAGTTTTAGACGCGCTTTCATGGCATCACTGGCATGATTCTCAATCGATTCCTTCACTTTATCTTTGGCGGCCTTCTTCTTGGCATTACCATTGGACAAATGACCTTTCAAATCGCGCTCAGAGACTGAAAAGCCAGCCTTTTTTGCCTCTTCAGCTTTAATTACAAGCTGCTCAACCTCAATGTCGGGATCAATACCGGTAGCCTGAATGGAGCGGCCACTTGGTGTGTAATACAGGGCCGTGGTTACTTTAATCGCGGTTCCATCACCCAACGGGACAACGGACTGCACCGAGCCTTTGCCAAAACTTTTGGTGCCAAGAAGCACTGCGCGGTGATGATCCTGCAATGCCCCACTAACAATTTCGGAAGCAGAAGCAGAACCATTATTAATCAATACAATCAGTGGCAAGCCATGTAATGCATCGCCACTGCGGGCATCAAAAGTAAGACTTTTACCTGCCCGCGACTTGGTACTGACAATATTACCTTTCTCTAAAAACATATCAGAAACTTCAACCGCCTGATTGAGCAAACCACCCGGGTTATTACGCAAATCGAGTACCGCTCCTGTTAACTTTCCATCGGCCCTTTTTTCCAAGTCCGCAAGCTGTTTCATCAACAGGCTGCCCGTACGCTCCTGAAACTGGGTAATACGCAAGTATGCATAACCGGGAGCCAGCAAATCACTTTTAACAGACTTTACCTTAATGACATCACGCACAATTTTAATGTTCAGTGGTACATTTTCGGTTTTTCGAAAGATTGTCAACACGATGCTGGTACCAGGCTTGCCGCGCATAATTTTGACGGCTTCCGACAAACTCATATCACGCGCCAGTTCATCATTAATTTTAATAATCATATCGCCGGCTTTAATGCCAGCCCGGTCAGCCGGTGTATCTTCAATAGGAGATACAATGCGAATGCCACCTTCCGCTGCCGATATTTCAATACCCAGGCCACCAAACTCACCCTTGGTATCCACCGTCATCTGCTTATACATATCCTTATTCAAGTAAGTTGAATGTGGATCAAGACTGGTAAGCATACCATCGAGCGCACCATCAATAAGCTGCTCATCCTTCACATCTTCAACATAAGCACGGCGCACCATCTCCATGACACGTGAAAATTTCTGAAGCTGTTCATAATCGGTTGCAGCATCGGCCTGCAAGATGCCTTCGCCCGGGCTCCAAACCATCACCCCAATCGCAAGACTAAATCCGGCGGCTGTGCCCATTAGCACATGACGTAACTTCAAAGATACTTTCTTCATCTTAATATTTACCCCGTTTAACAATCTTATGCTGCACGCTGCCAGCGCTTTAACGACGACACCAGCGTTTCGGATTGACCGCTTTACCTTTATCTCTGACTTCAAAATAAAGAGTAACGCGCTTCACCCAACCGGTACTACCGACATCAGCAATTATTTCACCTTCATCCACCCAATCGCCTAACTGCTTGTAGAGTGTGTCATTATGGGCATACACACCCAGCACCCCTTCGCCATAATCCACAATGGTCATCAAACCATAGCCGCCAAACCAATCTGCATAACGCACTTGCCCGGCCGCCATCGCATGCACTTCCTTCACGCCTGTATTTGGCCTCATCTGGACCCCTTGCAATCGCGGCATACTCGCTTTAGGTCGAGAGCGAAAACTTGCCATAATACGACCACGAACCGGCCACTTCAGCCGCCCTTTACGCTTACGAATGTTGAGTTGTTCTGCCTGCTGCTGATCAATCGCCAACATATTCTGACTCATATTTTCCAGCAGTTTCATCAGCGCACGCTCTTCACGCGCTAAACGTTTATCTTTCTGATCCTTGGATTTCACACGCTTGCGTACCCTGTTAATAACCTTGTGTTTGGCTTTCACCTGGGCACTCAATTCTATTGCTGCCTTGCGCTTCTCCAGTCGAAAGGCCTCCAGCTGCTGACGTTGGATTTTCAAATCTATAGTAACCTGAGCCATTTCCTCAATCGACTCTTTATAAATACGCCGATTGTTTTCTTCGGATCGAATCACCTCATGCAATAGAAAACGACGATGAGGAATGTCACTGACAGGCACGCCGGTTAGAATCCCCAGCCAGGCTGAGCTATGCGAACTGCGTTGCCAGGCTGCCACGGCCTGATCAAGCATAGCTTGTTTTAATGATTGAATACGCACATCCAGTTCCTTGGCTTTACGCTTAAGTTCAACTAATTTTTTATCTGTCGCCAACACATTAGCATGCGCTTCACGACTCTCCTTACGCGCCTCAATCAAGCCTGAATCAAGTTCGCGCAGTTCCCGCCCAACACTTCCGAGCTGCGCTTCCAGCTTCTTTTTCACCTTAGCCAGACGTTGTCGTTCATGCTTAATCTTTTCGATTTTTGAATGTGTATCCGTCGCAGCCCATGCTGGAGCAAGCCAAACAGGAGCCACCAGCATCGTCGCTGACCATGCCGTGACAAGCAGCAAAAAGATAAAAGGTTTTATATTCATACGCGGTGGTAAGGATGGCCCTGAATGATTGTGAATGCCCGATACAGCTGTTCGAGCACAACGGCCCGAACCAGTTGATGCGGCAATGTTAATTTTGACAAACTCCAACAGGCACCTGCCTCAGCGCGCACACTATCGGCGAGCCCATCGGCACCGCCAATAACAAAATCCAATTGTGCATCAGCATGCAATCGTCCCAAATATTCTGCCCATTTGACACTGCCATGCATGGCTCCACGTTCATCAAATAGAATAAAACCTTTGCGTGTCTGCTGAAGAATATGTTTAGCCTCTTCCTGCTTGCGTTGCGAGACCTGCTTGCCGCGTCCTTCTGGCAACTCGATCACCTGACAGCTTGCAAAAGGCTTGAGACGTTCCAAAAAACGCGCCTCAAAATCAGACAGCTCCTTCGAGCCACGCCCGACCACCAGCAAACGTAACTTCACGACTTTTCAGCATCTCCACGTGGCGCAGACCACAAACGCTCCAGCTGAAAGCTCTCACGCGCTTCCTGTAAAAATAGATGAACGATGATGTCACCCAGATCCACCAGCAACCATTCGGCAGCTTCCAAGCCTTCAATTTTAGCAGGCATTTCATACTCATGTGCAACCACACTGACCGACTTCGCCATTGCTTTTAGCTGCCGATCACTACGACCACTGGCAAGAATAAAGCGATCTGCAAAGTCGCAACGACCACGCACATCGATGATCAACACATCCTGTGCCTTGATATCTTCCAGCGCCTCAACCAACGCTTTGGTCATAGTCTCGAGTTTCTCATCTTTCTCTGTTAATTGTGTTGCCATCTCTGTCATCCTTTATACGTTCTCTACTGCAGTCTCTTTATTCAAATATCGTCTTTTAATCTCAGTCTGCAGCACTTTAGGCACTAAATCAGTTAAAGACAGTCCTAAATATGCCTGTTCACGAATCATCGTTGCCGAAATATCCGGCAATGACACCTGCACATCACACCAGTGACCTGCCATAACGCAATCCGACCAACACTCCAAAGCCACTTCCTGCCAACCCGGATGAGCCATTTTCACATCCTCTGGCTTGTTTATCGCTGCATGCTTGCGCGCAAACACGGCCACATTACACAAGCCTTGATGCGCCGGGTACTCACGCCATGACTCCAGTCCGCGCCAGGCATCAGAGCCCAACATTAGCCAGGGCACTATGGCCGGATATAGAGCCTTAAATCGACGCAAGGTATCCACCATCGGTGTTGGCCCGGATTGGCAAACCTCCCAATCAAGCACCCTTACCCGACTATTGTGTTCAAACAGCTGCTGCAACCAGGCTAAACGCACTGCCCCATCGGCACAGCCCGAAAGTATCCGATGCACGGGCAAAGCCGGAATCACCCAAACTTCATCCAAGCCCATAGCCAAGCCTGCCTCCACCAATGCCACATGGCCCAGATGCGGAGGATCAAATGAACCGCCAAACAAACCGATTTTCTTGGTAGATATCACAGGGTTCGCCTCAATACTTATAATCTAAATCCAGCTTTCATAATCGCAGTAAGCTCTGCCAACTGCGCCTTGAACGTCTCATGCTCTTGCTGCGCCTGTGCCATCGACGCGTCATGATGCAATTGCATTTGCGCCGTGGCCTGTTGATGTAGCTGATTGGCATGCATACGTTCCTGCTGTAACCCTTCCTGCATCTCTGAAAAATTCAGCAGGCTTATTTTTTCATTAATCGTCATTAATAACTGTTGCGCCTGAGCCAGCACATCAGCCGTATGCTGAGAGACAGACTCTTCTTTGAATTGATAAACAGGCAGCAAAAAGGTGGAGGTTGCATCTTCAATGCGACCTAAGAACCGTGTTTGAATACTCTGAATAGCAGCAAGAAAATACGCCAACACCAGATAACAGAGAATTGCACTCATCGTGGTAGAAAGTGCGGTGGACATACCGTGAATCACCAGCCCCATACCTCCACCGGAAACATCTCCCAACATATCCCCCGCACCCAAAAGGGCTATAGAGAGAGAAATAATAGTCCCCAGCACGCCGCATAAAATCAGGATGTTATGTAGAAAACGTAGCGTAGTAGTGCGGGTGCTCTCTTCAGCCAATAATGCCGATGCAATCGCCTGATGTGGAATGGATGCCTTTTTCGCACACATCTCATGCATCACCTGAACTCTGTTGGCGATAATCGAAGTCGGGCTCACTCCATCAAGCAGGTGATTAAGACCAAACTCCTTATTGGATTGAAATTGACTGAATGCCTCTTCTTCCTGACGGTAGCTATTGAGGATCGCCACGGTACGAAACATGCCAAAGAGAAACAGCACCAGAATCATCGCATTGAGAACATAACCAACAGATGTTTGCTGATTTGAAAAATATATCATCATCAGCGTATCTGAAAATAGATAAGCCAACGCCATCGCCACAACAGCAACCATGACAATGCGCTTCAGCATCGTCCGGCTACGCTCTACTTTTTGCATATCTCCTCCTCATGGCAATGGATAAATCCAAACCAGTTTATATGTGCAAAGCAGCGCATTATTTACGAACCTGCCCACTGCCAAGCACAATCCATTTCTGTGTGGTTAACCCCTCCAGGCCAACTGGGCCACGCACATGCAATCTGTCTGTTGAAATACCAATTTCAGCCCCTAAACCGTATTCGAAACCATCGGCAAAACGGGTGCTGACATTCACCATCACCGATGATGAATCTACTTCCCGTAAAAAGCGCTGACCGGCAGCATAACTCTCGGTCACAATACTTTCTGTATGGCCAGAACTAAATGTGGCGATGTGATCTACCGCCTGATCAAAATCATCCACCACGCGCACAGACAAGATAGGAGACAGATATTCAGTCGCCCAGTCTTCCTCTGTCGCCAAACGCACATCCAAGCCTTGGGTCAACGCCTGTGTCTTCTCACAACCGCGCACTTCCACACCCTTAGCCAACATCGCCTGTACAATCGCAGGCAATACGGATGCCGATTTCTGATGAACCAACAATGTTTCCATAGCGTTGCATACACCATACCGGTGTGTTTTTGCATTCACAGCAATATTCAGTGCCATTTCCGCACCTGCATCTTTATCAATATAGACATGACAAATACCATCAAGATGCTTAATTACCGGCACACGCGATTCGGCCGACACACGCTGAATCAGCGATTTACCACCACGCGGAATAATTACATCGACATAGTCTTCACTTTTCAGCAGCGCCCCAACCAAGGCACGGTCGGTAGAGTCCACCAGTTGCACAGCATTTTGCGGCAACCCGGAATCTACCAGTGCTCGCCGCAAGCAGGCTGCAATAGCGCGGTTGGAATGAATCGCTTCTGAGCCACCGCGCAGAATTGCTGCATTACCTGATTTCAAACACAATGCCGCCGCATCAGCAGTTACATTCGGACGCGATTCGTAAATAATCCCAATCACACCAAGCGGCACACGCATATGCCCCACCTGAATACCTGATGGACGGAACCGCAGATTATCAATCGCACCGACCGGATCCGGCAGTGCAGCGACTTGTTCCAAACCCTCTGCTATTGCATCAACGCGTTCACCATTGAGCAACAAACGATCCTTCAATGCAGCATCCAGATTGTTTTCATCAGCAGCCTGCATATCCATCGCATTGGCTGCCAGAATCTCCGGCATATCTCTGCGCATCACGGCCGCAGCCAGCACCAAGGCATCATTCTTAGCGCACGTATCTGCCACCCGCATAAGTTTGCCTGCCGCTTTAGCATGTTTACCGAGCGCCGTCATGATTGTTACTGCATCTGTCATACTCTACTCTCCACTACTACTGCTGAACTTACTATATCTTCTATATCTACGGTAATCACCAGATTGTCGCGATGCACTACCGATGAAAAGTCATGGAAACCTAAAATTGATTCAATCTCATCACTACCATGCCCCATGATTAAGCGCATCTCCTCGGCAGTGTAATTGCACAAACCTTTGCCGATCAGGCCATCAGCGCCAATGATTTCAACACAATCACCTTTATCAAACATACCATCAACGGCAGTAATACCTACCGGTAGCAGGCTACCGCCATGATTCAACAGCGCTTGAGCAGCACCGGCATCCACAGAGACCTGCCCGTCCGCATGCAACACTTCAGTAATCATGTGCTTACGTTTGCTCTGCCGATCTTCACCACACAAAAAGAGCGTGCCTTCATCTTCTCCCGCCAGCAGTCGAGTCAAAGCCCCGGCTTGCTTGCCATTAACAATGGCGGCAGGCACACCGCCGCGAGTTGCAACACTGGCCGCTGTCAACTTACTCGCCATGCCGCCCGTACCAAAACTAGAACCTGCATCACCAGCCATCCCCACATGCTCTTCCGTCAAATCTGTAATGACACTAATGCGCTGTGCATCCGCATGTTTGGTCGGGTTTTTATCATACAAGCCTGACACATCCGTCAGCATGACCATCAGATCAGCTTCAACCACCAGCCCCACCAAGGCGCCGAGCGCGTCGTTATCACCAAATTTAATTTCAGCCACTACCACGGTATCATTTTCATTCACGATCGGGACAACACCGGCAGAAAAGAGCGTTTTGCTGGTATTCGAAGTATTCAGATAGCGGCGGCGGTTTCTCATATCATCTTTGGTCAACAGCATTTGAGCCACACTCAAACCATGGCGCTCAAATGCCTTGCTGTATGCATTCATCAACTCAGGCTGACCAATGGCTGCCGCAGCCTGCTTCTCATGCACTGCCAATTCACGATCAAGCCAGTTCAACCGCACCCGACCCAACGCCACTGAACCCGATGTCACGATTGCCACCTGCACACCGGCAGACCTCAAAGCGGCCACTTCATCGACCAGATGATCGATGACATCCTGACGAATGCCTGTGTCAGCATCGGCCAACAGTGAACTACCGATTTTCACCACTACGCGGCGAGCGAGACTTAGATCTTCTCTGGATTGAATCATTGTAATTATTATACCTCTTGTTTACCTGCTTCTTTTGCCAACTGACGCATCTCCAACACCCGGTCATAAATTCTGTGCAGCAACATTTTTACGCCTTCACCACTCACCGCGGAGATAACAAATACCGGCAGACCTTTTTCATTTGCTGCAGCTAAGGCTTCTTCTTTCTCATCATCCAACAATGCGTCGGCCTTATTAAGCACCAGCACGCGTGGTTTATCCCACAACGCCCTGCCATACCCCTTCAGCTCCGCCTCAATCTCATTGATTTGATCTTTGACACACTTACCGTCTTCACAACAGGCATCCACCAGATGCAACAATACAGCTGTACGCTCAATATGCCGCAAAAAACGCGTACCCAAACCACGCCCTTCATGCGCACCCTCAATCAAACCTGGAATATCTGCCACCACAAAACCATCGCCATCATCCATAAACACCTGACCCAGCTTTGGTTTGATTGTTGTAAAAGGATAATCGGCAATTTTAGGACGCGCATTGGAAATACGAGCAAGCAAGGTTGATTTACCGGCATTTGGCAGGCCAAGCAGCCCCACATCAGCCATCAATTTTAATTCAAGGTGACGAATACCCTGCTCACCTTCCGTACCGGATTGTGAATAACGCGGTGCACGATTGGTACTGGTCGCAAAACGTGCATTACCGAGACCACCTTCACCACCGCGAGCCAAGATATAGGATTCACCCTCTTCAGACAGGTCAGCTAGCAGATTGCCATCTTCGTCACGCACCATCGTACCAATGGGTACTTCCATGATGATATCTTCACCATATTTGCCATGGCAATCAGAACCCATGCCACCCTGTCCATTTTTGGCAATTAATCGCTTGCGCAGGTAAAGCTCCTGCAAGGTGTTTTTATTGCCTGATGCAACAAACTCAACATGGCCACCACGACCACCATCACCACCATCAGGACCACCCTTAGGGATATACTTCTCACGTCGAAACGAGGTGCAGCCACTGCCACCATTACCCGCTCGAACTTCAATCTTCACTTCATCAATAAAACGCATGCTGTATTACACCATAAATAGCCCGAACCACAAAGGCACAAAGACACAAAGAAAGATAAAACAGATATCCATAACACCATGCCGGACTGGCAACAATCACCAAACTGTTTTTTTAGCCCTTCTTTGCGCCCCTGTCTCTTCGTGGTAAATATTTTTTACAAAAAAAAAGGGTGCGACTAGCGCACCCTTTTAAATAACTTAAAGTTCTGACAGCTTATTCGGTAATACGAACAGTTGTACGGCCAGCACTTTTATAAAATTCAACTCTGCCATCAGTCAAGGCAAACAGTGTGTGGTCACGACCACAGCCAATATTGGCACCCGGGCGGATTTTGGTACCGCGCTGACGCACAATGATATTACCGGCAATAACTACTTCACCGCCATATTTTTTCACGCCTAAGCGCTTGGAATTGGAATCGCGTCCGTTACGACTGGAACCACCTGCTTTCTTATGTGCCATGGTTTACTCCTTGATGCTATCGATACGCACAGAGGTGAAACTCTGACGATGACCCTGGGTCAAACGATAGTTTTTACGACGGCGTTTTTTGAATACCACGATCTTCTGACCGCGTCCGCTCTCGGTGATCACACCAGTAACTGTTGCGCTGGCAGCATCACTGCCTGTCTTCATGGATGAGCCTTCGCCAACCATAAGCACATCGTCAAATGTTACTTCTTTACCATTTTCGACATCCAGTTTCTCAACGCGCAGGACATCACCTTCCTGCACACGATACTGTTTGCCACCTGTTTTAATTACAGCGTACATAATAGTCTCCGTGCTTACGCTGCTTTCGCAGGCTTGCCATATTTCTTATAGAAACGCTCAACGCGGCCTTCAGTATCGACAATCTTCTGCTTGCCAGTGTAAAAAGGATGGCAGGCTGAACAGATTTCGACACGAATGTCACCTGTAGTCGAGCGAGTTTCAAATGTGTTTCCGCAAGAACAAGTTACCTTGGATGCGATATATTCTGGATGGATGTCAGCTTTCAACGTCATTTCTCCGTGCTTTTAAAGGGGCGCGATTTCTAGCGCC
>JAUZQJ010000116.1 GCA_030951045.1 Mariprofundus sp. | reverse complement strand
ACATATAGTGATCTGTTTTTCAACGAGACCGGCGCGGACTGGGTTAAGGTGGGTATATCGAACCAGCTCTAGCAGATAATTTTCTTCATCAACCAGTATCGCCTTGAAACGCCCCTGAAACAGGTGCCCAATACGTTTGTGTCTGGCGTTAAACCAGCGGGTATAACGAAAGGATACGTTCTGCATGATTTTGGACAAATCGATAGTGCCAACCTGAATCACCAGATGTACGTGGTTATCCATCAGGCAAAAGGCATGCACTCGATGACCATACCTGACGACACCTTCTTGAAGTAACAAACAAAAATGCGTGCGTTGTTCATCATTCTCAAAGATGGGGATGCCACCATTGCCGCGAAGCATGACATGGTAGTAAGTAGTAAAAGCCTGGCCCTTTATATAGGTGTCACCCTTCGGGCGAGCTAAAGCTCGTCCTTCTTAAAGTGCTTCAACAAAGCGGCAGCCTGCTAGCGGGGGATCATCAGTCTTTTACTCTAAATGACTTGTGGCGTGAGAAAGCTGATCCAACTATTCCGCAAAGAAAATTTTTTTAATCGTTACGTTTGAAGCAGTGTACCCAGACTTTGGCATCATCATTCCATTCCATGCCTTTATGCATCATCAGGATTAATGATTTGTAGGCATCCATCGATTCATAGCCTTCAGCCGTAGCGCCGCGATCACCCATCTCGCCGAGCGTTTCGCGTTTAAGGTCGGTAACGATAAACGGCACACCATCAAGTTCAAACGCTTCGCCAGGATAGGCGTAAACACCATCACGACGCTGTTCAGTTTTCTGGCCGGAAAGGGCTGCTGCAACCAGTTTTGGATGACGAACCAGACGATCAATCTCGCATGTTTTTTCAGGGTAATTGTTCATTGTTTCACCTTGTTTGTATTATATTTAATTTAATATTATTAGTTATTTATGATATTTAAGTAAGGTTATTATTTATGTTTTTGAAGTCTCGTAATTCCCAGCGCAAAACGCTTTTGCCATCTCAATTGCCAAGGCTAAGTTTTTACGGGCCTGTTCACAAATGTCATCACCAAGTTCAAATGTATAGGTGCGGATACTCAGTACATATGCAGATGGAGCAGGGCGGTTATACACTTGTTGATAGGTATAGATCAGCGCACCCGGACTCATGGCATGGGTGGTGTAGCTGTCATCTTTTGCAGACGGCAACAGACGCAGGGCGCACCCCTCTTCGCACGACATGTCAGCATCGATGAACAGAATACGATCACGATTGATCATGTCGGTGACATGCTCAATTTGCAATTGCATGTCCGTTAAGCATTCAACATCAGTGCTGCGGCTATTATCAGTCAAATACGTTTGCATGGCCTCAATCAAGGCTGGCCCTACAGCATCATCACCGCGTCCCGGGTTGCCATAACCAAAGAGTAAGATGGCAGGCGTACTGTTTACGGTAGTCACCGTTTAAGACAAACGCTCGAACTTTCCGTCACTACCCTTACTTAGTTGATCTACCATGTTACCAGTAGAATCCACCAGTTCGACCTGTAAGGGCATTTTGCCGAGCGCATGGGTTGCACATGACAAACATGGATCATAGGCGCGTACGGCGACCTCAAGGTGGTTGAGCAGTCCTTCAGTCACTTCATTGCCTTGGATGTAATGATTGGCAACAGAGCGTACGGATTCATTCATGGCCTGATTATTACTGGTGGTCGATACGATCAGATTGGCTTTTTCAATCAACCCCTCTTCATCAATCTTGTAATGATGGAAGAGCGTACCACGCGGTGCTTCAATCACACCAATGCCTTCACGGCGTTTTTCACCGGTCACGACCAGATCATCACCGGAGATATCCGGATCATTGAGCAGGCGCTCTATCGCTTCCGCACAGTACAAGACTTCAATCATGCGGGCCCAGTGATAGGCCAGTGTATCCTGTACGAATGCGCCGCCTGCATACGCTTTGAATCGTTGACGTGCTTCTTCTGCCAGTGGGGTATTGATTGAATCGCAATTGTTCACGCGCGCCAATGGGCCGACACGATACCAGCCGTTCTCTTTACCGAGTGCGGTCAGGTAAGGGAATTTCATATAGCTCCATGGGCGGACTTCTTCACGGATAATCTGTTCATAACCACGGTAATCGAACTGATCGAACAGTGCATCACCATTAGCCAGATTCGCGCGCAGCCCACCATGATAGAGCTCAAGTTCGCCTTTGGGACTGACCATGCTCAAGAATGGTGTGTTCAAGGTGCCAAAGCTCTGATTTTCAGCATTGGTCAAATGCAGCTTTTCATTGAGCGACACCGCATCCATAGACCAGGCTTTGATATCTTCAATATCAGTTAACAGCGTATTGCGTTGCTCTTTACTGAGTGATTTATTCATGCCGCCGGGGATGGCTGCGGAACCATGTACACGTTTACCCATGATTGCTGCGATAATCTGTTGGCCATACTTGCGCAGTTTTACACCTTTGATGGCAACATCAGGGTGTTTGTCGATCACACCGACAATATTGCGTTTGGCAACATCACTACCAAAACCGAATAATAGATCCGGAGAGGATAGGTGAAAGAAGTGTAGTGCATGTGATTGCATGGTCTGACCGAAATGCAGCAGCTCTCTTAATTTCAGGCTTGTCGGTGTTAAGGCTTCAACACCGACCAGTTGATCCACCGCTTTGGCTGCAGCCAGGTGATGACTGACCGGACAGATACCACACAGGCGCTGAACAAAGGTTGGTACTTCTCCGTAGGGGCGTCCCTGAATGAATTTTTCAAAACCACGAAACTCGACGATATGCAGTCGTGCCTCCTGAATTTGATTATCATCATCCATTAGCAGGGTGATTTTTCCATGACCCTCTACGCGTGAAACGGGATCGACGGAAAAACGACGTATCTTTTTATTTTCACTCATGTTTACTCCTTGAAAGTCAAAGGTAAATTTACCGCAAAGTACGCAAATTTACGCAAAGTTACGCAAAGTAAAATCAATATCGCAGATCATGCAGTGGTATATGCTAAATGCAGAGAAGTGTGGGTTGGCCTGGAGACACTAAACCAACAAGACCTACTCTGCGTAACTTTGCGTACTCTAATGGGATGGTCCGTCCCGCTCCCATACGGCATCGCAATGTGCCAGAATAGAAGAGTCCGACAAGGACAATCTATAACCCAAGGAGCGAAACGGCCATGAGCAATTATAAAGCAACAGATATGATTAAGGT
>JAUZQJ010000115.1 GCA_030951045.1 Mariprofundus sp. | reverse complement strand
TGATTCAAGAAACTCTTCTGACGCCTTTTTTAATTGATGTGTTAAAGTTGCATTTGTTTTAAAAAATGTCTTTTTAATAATCGGAATTTCAAATTGTTTAAATAGTGGTCTCGCATCCATATCGTGCTGATAAAGATGTGTGCCCACAACAACATCGCCAATATTTAGATGCGCTTGTAAAGCACCAGCCACACCTGTAAAAATAATTTTATCAACATTAAAACTCTGTATTAGTTGTGTTGCTGTTGTTGCCGCAGCTACTTTTCCCCAATTAGAAAAAACCAAAACGACCGATTTGTTGTATAAATTTCCTTTATAAAAAGTGCGATTACCATGTGTGGTTGTGGTAACATCTGTCATGGTGTTTAAAACACTGTGAATTTCCTCTGGCATGGCACTTATAATTCCTAAACACATAATCTATAAATTAAATAATGAGTCCGTCTTTCATGCTGAGTCTCCTGTCTGCCATTTTTGCCAATTCTAAGTTGTGTGTAACAATGACAAATGTATGTCCAAATTTGTCGCGTAAATCAAAAAATAATTTGTGTAAACTATCGGCTGTAGCCGAATCTAAATTTCCTGTGGGTTCATCGGCAAAGATAACATCAGGCTTGTTAATAAGTGCTCTAGCCACAGCCACACGTTGTTGTTCGCCACCAGAGAGTTCATTTGGATGATGGTTTAAGCGATGTGATAATTGTAAATAATCTAAAATTTCTGTAGCGTTTTTTACAACTTCTTGTTTTTGTTTTCCTGCAATAAAGCCAGGAATACAAACATTTTCTAAAGATGTAAATTCGGGTAAAAGTTGGTGAAACTGAAATATAAATCCGATATGCGCATTTCTGAATTTAGATAATTTTTTATCCTTTAAGGCTAAAGTTTCCTGATTATTGATGCTTAAAAACGCCTCTTTATCAGGTTGATCTAAAGTGCCTAAAATTTGCAATAAAGTTGTTTTTCCAGCACCCGATGGGCCAACAATAGCAACTATTTCCTTTTTTTTAATATGTAAATCAATCCCTTTTAGAACTTGTAAATCTCCAAAAGATTTGTGGATATTTTTAGCTACAATCATTGTTAAAATTAAAGTTGTGAAGGTAGGATAATTTAAAAAAGTTTACAACCATGTTTTAGCTTTATTATAATCTAGATAGTAAACCCATTTTATGGATAAATTTTGTTGAAGTGGTTGTTTAAACAGATTGCTTAAATTATTAGAAAAAGATAAGTTTGATTGGTCATCAGAATTAAAAATGGCATTCCGATATAAAACAGACAATTCGCTACCGCGCGCAAATTGCCACACATAACGTAAGTCTAGATTCCACGAGTTAAAATTAACATCGTTATTACCTGTGTAAGTACTGGGTATTAAAAGGCCTTTTGAGCCTAGTTTGGTGTAATTGTTTTTATAAGCAACAGGTGTCCAATTGTATCTAAAAGCCATTGTTATAGAAGCCACATCGCTAAAACTGTATTTGCCACTTAAAGAATTTAAAACCGATTTGATATTTCTAAAGCCAAAAATAATATCGCCATTGTCTAAAGTGCTTATGTAACCGCGTTCATCAAAAGTTGTATCGAAGTTAAATGAATAACTGAGAAATAATTTATCGTTGGCACGATAAATAGGTGTAAAGCCAATAGAATAGCCATTGTCTTTCTCGCCGTAACGGCGGTTATAACTTATAGAAGCATTATAGGCAAACTTTTTTCTGAAATCGGAAGATACAAAAGCAGAAAAACCAACTCTGCCTGTAGTTACTATAAAATCAGCATCATTTCTGGGTTCATTAAAATCTTTGCCCTTTCCAAATCTTGCATTGATATTGCCACCAAAAGAAAATTGTTTTATAGTAGTGGCAAAAAATCTTATACTTGCAAAATTACCTGTATAAATACTTGGTTTAAAGCGTCTAAATAGCCCTGCATTTAAATTGATACTGTAATTGTTAAAATGTTTTGTAGGTTTAAAAATTCTATAAGAGATACTGGCAAATGTGCTGAAATAATTGTTTCTTCTCTGAAATCCCAAATCATTAATGTTGTATTTGTCATCAGCCAAACTGTTACTTATACCATAACGTAATTTTCCTTTGGTTTTATTGTAAGAAATGTCTGTCGCATAGCCAGATATTTTTCCTTCAACAGGGTCATTTACTTGGCTCACTTTAAGGGAACCTTGATAATTATTGGCATTGGCCTTGTCAGATAAATCTAATAACAAAGCAGAACTGTTGGCTGTTCTAAAGTCGCCACTACGTGATACATTGGTGTTTACAAACGATACAGATGAGTTTTTATTAAACTCCTGATCTATAACCACTACATTGTAATTAGCCAAGGGCTCTGTCACTTGTTTGCGCACCTTTTGTGTGTTTGTGTTTTCAATTATAGCCTCAGTTTTTTCTGTAACGGCGTTTAAAACGGCAATTCCCAATCCTTTTTTTGTGCGTCCAGACACTTTTACGGCAGCCAATATCTTTGCCACTCCAGGGTTTTTTACAATAACCTCATTAGCGGCTAAATTAGATCCAACATCATAAAAATTAATAGGAATTTTACCAATACGTCTCGAAAAAAGCAAATTACCTTTGCTAAGCAAGTCGGCACCTTCTATAAAAAACTGACGCTGTTCAGCAAAACGGGTTTCGAAAGGGCCTAAATTTAAAACCAGATCATCAAATCCAGCTTGACTAAAATCTGGATTAATAGTGGCATCTAAAGTAAAATTATCGCTTAAACCATATTTTATATTTAATCCTGTTTGTTCTTTAGAAATTGTAGTACCATCAAAACTAGAAATATTTACAGTGGCAAAAGGCGAAAAGCTCAAACGTGTAGGTGTTTTAATATTCTTTAAATTTGTTAACAAACCAGAATATTGGTATAAGTTTCCTTTGGTTTTGTCTATAAAATTCCAAGTGTATTCATTTTTTGAACTTTGAATACTTCGGTAAAAATTGATATGCCACGATTGGTCTTTTTCTTCAGTAAAACGTAAAGCTGAATAGGGAATTTTCATTTCTACATACCAACCTTTTTCATTAATAGATACGGCGCTATACCAC
>JAUZQJ010000114.1 GCA_030951045.1 Mariprofundus sp. | reverse complement strand
CACATATACATGCAAGTATATGTTGCCATAAAGATAGAGACAAGCCAGCATTGTTTTTCTGATCATTGTACTAATTTCCCGGCATAACCTTGTGCCCTAAAGATGAGTGTGTTTACACAAAAGAGACTACCCTGGGGGACTGCGGTAAAACCACTGAACAATGAAGTCAGAGCGACACTAAAACTATTCGTACCTTAGTGCTTCTGCTGGTGGCACGCTGGCAGCTCGCCAGGCAGGATAAAAGGTAGCCAACACCCCCATAATCAAACTGACAATGATAATAGTTGAGACCGAAACCGGATCTATCACCGAAGGAATGTGATCGATATAATAGACATCACTGGACATGAACTGCACACCTGTGATGCCTTCAATCCATGCCATTAATGTATCCAGTTGCCAAGCCAACAACAGACCCAGAGAGGCCCCCACCACAGTACCTATGCCACTAAGCAGCGTACCCATCAATAGAAACACCCGCATCACAGAAGCATGGGTAGCCCCAACGGTTTTCAGAATGGCTATCTCTTTGCGACGCTCCATCACAACCATCACCAACGATGCCACCATATTAAATACCGCCACCATGATAATCAGCGATAAAATAACGCCCATAGCAATGCGTTCTGTTTTCATAGCCTGAAAAAATGAACGGTAGCGATGTTGCCAATCCGTCACCCAGGCGCCCACAGGCAAGCTCGCACGCGCCAATTGAGAAACACGACCAGCCAGATCTTTATCATGTAAAAATAGCTCGATACCGGTCACGCTATCACCCATTTTATTCAAGCGCTGAATCGCCTCCAGCGGTGTGACCATCATGCCGACATCGTATTCATAAAATCCGGAATCAAAAATACCGACCAGTTTGAAAGCACGCATGCGTGGCACCGCGCCTGAAGGGCTAATACCGCCGGAGGGTGACATCAAACGCACCTGATCACCCACACCAACACCAAGCTTTCTGGCCAGGCTCTTACCCATCACCATTTGAAATGGTGATGCATCATCATTCACAAAACGACCTTGCGTAATATGCCTGGCAATATCATCACTGCGCTTCACATCAATGCCTTTTAGAATACCACCCAAAGCTTTGGAACCAAAAGAGGCAAGCACTTGTGCAGAAATGTAGGGAGCCGCACGTTCTACACCCTCGATCTTTTCTGTCTCAGCCAGCCAGTTTCGCCAGTCGGTCAAGGCATCACCAGGCCCCTGAACATCAACATGTGATGAAAAACCTAATATTTTATCACGAATTTCAACTGCAGCTCCATTCATCACCGACAGCACTACAATCAATGTCATCACACCAATAGCGATGCCTGCACCTGAACTCCAGCTGATAAGGGATACAAACTTTTCACTGCGACGGGAACGTAAATAACGGCGCGCCAACATCCATTCATACGAACGAAAAAAACCCTTGTTCACAAACACCTACCCATTGGAAATGTCATCTCGATCGCACCAGATGTCGAGTTCTCAGCTTAAATAACGGAAATACATATAGGTATGAGCAATGGCAATGGAGATCAGCATCAGCACAAAAGCGTGTTTCATGAACACCAGAAACTGAATAGGATGACCGGCACGTTGCGCAAAGCCTGCCACAATCAAGTTGGCCGATGCCCCTATCAATGACCCATTACCACCAAGACAGGCCCCCAGTGCAAGCGCCCACCACAACGGCACCAAAGCTTCAGGACCACCAAATGTCGGAGCCATACTTTGAATTAAAGGAATCATGGTGGCGACAAACGGAATATTATCGATCAGTGCAGATGCAAGCGCTGACACCCACAACACAGCTCCTACCGTGGCATTAAAATCACCACCGGTAAGCTCAAGTGTTTTGGTCGCCAACACTTCAATCACACCCGTATGTTCAACACCGGTCACTACAATAAACAGACCGACAAAGAAAAATATCGTTGTCCACTCAACCTCAGCCATAATACCTTCATAAGCATGATCTTTATCATGCAAAGGCTGACCAAATGTCTGTAATAACAACAGTATAGCGGCACCAAACATCGCGATACTTGCTGGCTCAATATGAAAAGTATGCGCCACCGTAAAACCGGAAATAACTAAAAACAGCACCAAAAGACATTTCTTTAACAATGGTACATCTTTAATCGCTTCATTTTCATCAAAACGCATCACCAGTGCTTTGTTTTCATCCGTTGCATGCAGATCGCGACCAAACATGAACCAGATAGCTACAATCATAACGGTAAAAATAACCGGCGTAATCGGTGCCAGGTTCAATAGGAAATCGCTAAAGCTCAAGTTCGCAGCAGAACCGATCATGATATTCGGAGGATCGCCAATCAGCGTGGCCGTACCGCCAACATTAGAGGCCAGAATCTGTGCAAACAGATAAGGATATGGACGTACACCCAGCGCATCCGTAATCAATAGTGTCACCGGCGCAATCAGCAGCACAGTGGTCACATTATCAAGGAATGCAGAAAATACAGCGGTTACGATGGCGAGCATGACAAGAATACCCCAAGGGCTCCCCTTCACCACCTTAGCTGCTTTAATCGCCACATATTGAAACATGCCGGTTTTTTGACTAATGGCTACAATCACCATCATCCCTGTCAACAAACCAATGGTATTAAAATCAACGCCTGCTATAGCTTGCTCTTGCGTAAGAACACCACAAAGAATCATCAAACCAGCACCAATCAATGACAACACGGCACGGTTGAATTTTTCAGCCATAATGAAGCCATACACAACCAATAAAACAGATACAGCTACCCAGGTAGGATCCATGCCAAAGATCACGGAAGCAGCATGTTCAGAAACATCATGCATCGTTACCTCCCTGTTGCATGCGATCAAGCACATCACCAGCAGACACAATCCCGAGCAAATGTCGGTGATCATCAATCACCATGGCATATTCATGTTTGGTAAATGAGATCATGGCAGCAGCAACCGAGAGTAGCGATTCACCCCGATTCACTGTCAACGGTTTATCATCCATTACTTCAGTCACTTTCAACTCAGAAATTTCATCGTAATGGCGTAATAATATACCAATATCGGGAGCATAAGAAATCTGGTTCAAGTCACCAGTCACGATGTATGATGGCACAACTTTTTCCAACACTGAAAACGTGGATACCACGCCCACAATGACCTTTTCATTGTCTAGCACCGGGATCATACGCAACCTGGCGTCACGCATGCGCTCCAGAATGGTATCTACAGTTTCATCAACATGCGCCGTCACAATATTCGTGACCATGATATTTTCGGCTAACATAACCCCTCCTGATCAGGTATTATTATTCAGGTCGCATATGAGGAAACAGCAGCACATCGCGAATTGAGTGCTGGCCTGTCAACATCATCACCAATCTATCCACACCAATGCCGACACCTGCCGCAGGAGGCATACCAAACTCCAATGCACGCAGATAATCTTCATCCACACCAGTCGCTTCAGCATCACCTGCTGCTTTAGCTTGAGCCTGAGCCACAAAACGACCACGCTGATCATCCGGATCATTCAATTCAGAGAAACCATTGGCAATTTCACGTCCGGCGATAAACAGTTCGAAACGATCAGTAACGGTCTCTTCTTCATTATTGCGGCGCGCCAATGGCGACACATCAACAGGGTAATGGGTAATAAATGTAGGTTGCGATAACTCAGATTCTACCAGCGCTTCAAACAGTGCCAGCAGATAGTGTCCTGCCTTCCAGGTAATTAATGGTTTAATATCAGGGATTTCCTGCAAGCAGACCGTTGCCAACAATGCTTTATCATTGGCGTGCCCACGCAAGTCCGGACGTTTCTCAAATACAGATTCATCCATACGCAAGCGTTTAAAGGGTTGTGTCAGATCTATTGTAACCCCTTCCCAGATTGCTTCGCTCAAATTTAAACCAGCAGCAATATTACGAATCAGGGCTTCGGTTGTATCCATAGCATCGGTAAAATCGGCATAAGCCTGATAAAACTCCACCATGGTAAATTCCGGATTGTGTGTGGCATCCAAACCTTCATTGCGAAAGTTCCGGTTGATTTCAAACACGCGTTCAAAACCACCCACCAACAAACGTTTCAGATATAGTTCGGGTGCAATACGCAGAAACAACTGCATATCCAGCGCATTATGATGTGTTGTGAACGGACGAGCCGCAGCACCACCAGGCTGCGATTGCAGCATCGGCGTTTCCACTTCAATAAAGTCACGATTTTCCAGACCACTGCGCAACAGAGAGATCACTTTGGAACGCGTCTTAAATGTCTGACGCGATTCCGGCGTTACCATCAAATCCACATAGCGCTGGCGATATCTGGTTTCGATATCACTCAATCCATGCCATTTTTCCGGCAATGGGCGCAAACACTTGCTCACCATTTCAATCGATGAAACACGTACAGACAGTTCATCCGTTTTGGTGCGAAAAACAACACCTTCGGCACCCACAATATCACCCAAATCCCACTTTTTGGTCGGATTATAGATTTCGGCACCACCAATTTCATCGCGATTCAAAAACAGCTGGATCTGATCCGAACCATCCTGAATTTTGATAAAACTCGATTTACCCATCACACGATGGGCCATAATACGGCCGGCGACACGTACCTTATGCGACAGTTCAGCCAGCCGCCCGGTATCATGCTCGGCATGATTATCGTGAATTTCGCCAGTAGAGTGATCGGGACGCCAGGTATTCGGATAAGCAAGCCCTGCATCACGGATGCGACTTAGCTTTTCCCGACGAACCCTGATCTGCTCGGAATCCTGTTGTGCAGTTGGCTGCGCTAAAGCAACCTGTTCATTTGTTTTAGTAGTGTTTGAGTCCAAAGTTGTATCAGTCATTATTTAATGGCTGTGAAGGTCCAAGCCGGAAAAGAAGAATGCGATTTCAATGGCAGCATTTTCTGCTGAATCAGAACCATGAACGGCATTAGCATCAATAGAATCAGCATGGTCAGCGCGGATAGTACCGCTTTCTGCTTCTTTCGGATTGGTTGCGCCCATCAACTGACGGTTCAATGTGACAGCGTTTTTACCTTCCAATACCATGGCCAGAACCGGGCCAGAGCTCATGAATGCACACAAGTCAG
>JAUZQJ010000113.1 GCA_030951045.1 Mariprofundus sp. | reverse complement strand
CGCATCACTCTGGGTGGATAAATCATAAGAGCTTGTGCTTCAGGCTGGCGTTGCATGCGCTTTGTGTAACAGATCAATACGAACAGGCACCTGAAAATGGGCTCCGTTGCTGCTCATGTGAGACTCAAACTGATGTTTAACGCTGGCAAAGAGGTTGTCGGTTAAATGATGATCGGTATGGGTGATGTTAAGAATCTTCTGTTCAAAATCAGTAAAGTCTTCGAAGTACATGGGAGCATTGAAAAAGCATTGCTCCTGCTTTGATGAATGTGACGTTGGGCAGATCGCTAATACACTGATGATAGCGATGCTGGATATCATCTACTTCCAATGCGGTAATGTGGCGAGCAATACCGTCTGTTGCGATGACGCGGGTAATTTCAGCTTTGCCACAGCCCAGTTCCAGAATGTGTTTATCATCAAGCTTCAATAATGTGTTATAGATATGCTGTTCGGGGCAATAGCGCGTTATGTTCTCATTAGAAATATGCATCATGGTGTTAAAGCTGCCTGTCGTCCTGCACGACTTCTAACAATATGCCATCTGGATCTTTGATGAAAAAATAATCGATGCCGGTGCGGCCATGCTTGACCTGCACATTATCAGCAAGGTTGAGCTGTTGTAATTGTTTCAGTGCGGCGTGGATATCGCCCACACGCAGGCCAAAGTGTTTGATGCCGATGCGGGGCAGGTCACTTGCGAGTTCACGAGAAGTAAGCGGGGCAGGTGAGGTGTTTTTAAAACAGAAGAGTTCCAGCAGCAAATCACCCTGTTTCAGATGTACAATCCTGGCTGATTGATCATCGGCCTGCCAGTGATAGACCGGTTTAAAGTGCAGGGTGCTGTAAAAGGCAATGGATGCATCAAGGTCGGTGACACTCAAGGCTACATGATGAAGGCTAAACATGTTCGCATCCTATTCAGATAGCCTATGATCAAGCAACCAGTGCTGTTTATAGCCAGATCCTACGGTATCAGGGAATGGGTCATTGTGCAGAAGAAATATGAAGCATAGATTTGTTTGTGGATATATTTTGAAACATGGAGGGAATATGGGAAACCTTGAACAGATGAATAATGATTTTGGCATTGACGGACAGGTAACATTTCTGGCTGGTAAAGGTGGTATGCCGATGGTGGAGATCGGCAATGCACTGGGTGATGCATCTGTAGCATTGCAGGGTGCGCACGTGCTGAATTTTCAGGCTAAAGGGCAGCAACCCCTGATCTGGATGTCTGATGAAGCTACGCACGCACCGGGTAAATCATTGCGTGGTGGTGTGCCGATTTGCTGGCCATGGTTTGGGCCTCACGCCACCGATGCATCGCTGCCAGGGCATGGCCCGGCACGAACCGTTGATTGGAAGCCGGTTGAATCGGTTGCATTATCAGATGGCCGGAACAAAGTCAGCTTTGAGATGATTGAAAACGATAAAACCAGAGCTGCATGTGCGCATCCCCTACGCGTGCGTTTGCATATCACGGTGGGTAGTTCGTTATTATTGGAAATGGAAACAACCAACCTCGGAGACTCAACATTTACCTTGGGTGAAGCCTTGCACACATATTTTCTGGTAGGTGATGTGCGAGAAGCGCAAATCAAAGGGCTCGATGGATCAATCTACATCGACAAAATGGATGGTTCTGTGCGCAAAGAGCAAAATGGTGCGGTTGCAATCAGTGGTGAAGTGGATCGAATTTATCTGGATACCGGCGTGAAATCTGAAATTATTGATCCGGTTATGGCTAGAAAAATCATTATCAAATGCAGTGGTAGCGCATCAACGGTGGTGTGGAATCCCTGGGTTGCCACAGCCAACAAAATGGGAGATCTCGGGCCTGATGGATATCTGAATATGTTATGCGTTGAAACGGTGAATGCTGCCGATGATGTAGTGGCGTTGGCGGCAGGTGCAACACATCGCATGATAGCGGACTATTCCAGTCAAGCTCTCTAAACGTAGCTTGCCGTTTGAGGCTGTTGAAGTGAAGATTCGCGGGATGAACGCTGTATTATTGCAGCGTTCATCTGCTTGTTGGGTGTAGTGAAGGTGGTCACCCGGTTACCACGGCCGTGTAATGAAAAAGAGATCGTTCCGCTGTTTTCACTGTTTCAGGTGATTGCTTTATATTAGAGCTTTTATTTCGTTGGAAAATCACTTTTCTTGGATTTACTTGACAGCTTTTCTAATTCGCCCTTTGGTATTTCTATACATGCCGGACATATGCCATGACTAAATTCTGCTTCTGAATGATGGTCTATATACTGTTCTATTTGTGACCAGTCACCTTGTTCATCTTTAATGTTTTTGCAATATGAACAAATGGGAAGTACTCCCTCCAGGACTTTTATTTTTTTGAAAGCTTTTTGTAATTCATTGTTTTTAGCAATAAGTAACAGGTTTAATTTGCGTTCTTCTTGCAAGCGTCTAATCGAAAAGAGAACCGTACAAATTGAAAAGACAATAAAACTTGAAATAAGTCCATTGATTTCATATCGCTCTTGATTTGAAGATATTTGCATGATCATCTCAAGCGGATCAAGCTGAGAAAAAATGATAAATGAAACCAGCGTTGCCAAGGCTAGCACAATGATTAAATATTTTTTGATTATAAGATTATTCAAGAATATTCTCCCCAAACTGATGGGCCGATATTCTGCCGTGTGTTAGTTGAAAACCTCTGTGAACTATTTCACAGAGATGTAAATAAATATTGCTATCTTCTAGCTTTAGGGAGTAAAAATGCATACGACAACCAAGCCATTGATAGATGGAAGCCGGAAAACCTTTCAACCAGAGGATTTCCTGGGGGCGACTAAAATCAAAGTAAAAAAAGGCTATTGTTTAGTTCGTGAAGGAAATGAAAGTCAGAAAATAGCTTATTTGATTGAATCTGGTTGCGTGGAAGTGGTGACCGAATGTTATGATGGCACACAAACCGTGTTGTATAGTCTATACCCTGGTGATCTGGTCGGAGAACTGACCATGATGGGAGTGCATAAACGCTCGGCAAGTATCTATGCTATTGAGGAAACGACGCTATTAATCATTAACGAAAAAACATGGGATTTGAGTATGAAAAATCCAAGTTTTATGATCGATATATATGCAATGTTGTTATACAGATTCATTGAAACAACCAAGGTTGTCAGTCGTCTTGGTCAATCCACAGTATTAGAGCGCCTGGGCACCTACTTGCTGACGCTACCGCAATGGCATGAGCACAACGAAGATCAAATTATGGTAAGATTACCTACGAACACACAACTTGCCTGTTTACTTAATTGTACTCGAGAGCGGATGAGTAAAGTGATGGGCAAACTCTATCATTTGAAGGCCGTTGAAAAAGATGACAGTGGTGGGGGAATGATCATATACAGGTCCAAATTAACTGCTGTGCTGGTAGGCGGTAGTGATAAATAGCTGCGTTCGGGACGCAAACAAAAAAAGGTGACAGTGTGATTATCGTTGCTATTGCGATGTACCTGTAATCACTGTTTTTGCACTTGCTGGTTTAGTGTTTTTTAAAGAAAAGAACGATAGTTCATCCGATAAAACCTGAAATAGTATCCGCTTTAGTGACTACTGGTTTTACGGAGTTCACCGAATCCTATGAATGTTGCCTTCTTGTTTGTTTAATCTGCGATAGCAACTTCAGCCGCAATAGATAATAGTACGGCACTTTTTAATATGATCGCTGCGGTGTGTGATGAGCATTGAAGCATGCATGAAATGGTCAGATACAAGGTGATAAATGCTTGTGTATATTATTACTGTACCGTTGAATGGGTCGGCATAAATCCACACTGAGAGCGGGTATTGATGGTTAAAAGAAGTGTGAAATTACTGATGACAGTGTTGCTTGGATTGGTGCTGCTGTTCATGTTCGCATGTGGTGGACTGGCACTGTATTTGAAAAACATGGATTTCAACAGCTATAAGCCCTTGTTCAAAGAGGCTATGTTCGAAGCCATAGGCCGAAATATGGATATTGACGGGGTTATGGAATTGACCTTATCCATGCATCCATTATTGACCGTAGATGGATTGCATCTGGCCAACGTGGCAGGTGGGTCACGTACGAATATGATGAATGTCGGGCGTATGGAGATTCAACTCTCCCTAATGCCTCTGTTGGGCGGTAAATTGAAGGTAGATCGGGTTTATTTGATCGCTCCGGATATTTTATTGGAAACCCTGCCATCAGGGGCTAACAACTGGAGTTTTGAGAATGTATCGGATCAGGGGGATGAGAGAGAAGTAATAGAAAAGGCTGCAGAATCAGACGCCCTTTTAATACCTCAAATTCAGCAAATAGTGATGCGGGATGTACAGATACATTACCATGATAGCATGGCTAAAGAAGATCTTTCTCTGACATTGACAGAACTAGCGTTTGACCAGTTACCGAATGACACGCGATTGTCACTTCGCGGTCAGGGCAAAGTGAATCGGGATAATTTACAGTTCAGCGGTATGATTGATGATTTGCCAGGTTTGTTGGCGAATCGCGTGATTCAACTGCAGACATTTCAAGCCGAATATGTCGGAATGCATATCTCTTTCAGTGGCAGCATAGCGCAACCATTGAATGCTCAAGGGATGAATCTGAATCTATTATTAGAAACCGATAGCATGAATCCGGCTGCCAAAGCATTCGATTTCGAGCTGCCGCATGATTTCCCGTTCAGGATGCAAATGGGAATCACAGATAGTGCCGATGGTTTTCAATTCTCTCATATCGAGATGAAAATGGCTGACAGCGATCTGTCTGGAAATTTAAGCCTGAATATTACGGGTGAACGCCCATCCCTTGATGGGGAATTGAGTTCAACAGACATTGATCTCACTAGGTTTTTAGCGGTTGAGGAAAAGGATAGTCATGAACTTATGCCGTCTGACAACACAGCACAAAAGCAGCCTGCTAAGCAACGCTTGTTTTCTGCCGAAGAGATCGATTTTTCTACTCTGAAGCTGGCAGATATTGCATTAGGGTTGCAGTTGAAACGACTAAAACTACCTGATCTTGAGTTGCTAAACTTAGATGCCAATATCCATCTGAAAAATGGTGAGCTGGCACTAAATCCATTTTCTCTGGGGGTTGCGGGTGGCCGTATGGGCGGGTCGGTGAAGCTTGCCTCGATGTTGCCACAGCCACAAATTGCGATGACCTTGAAGGTTACCGACATGCAACCATCTTTTTTCCTGCCTGTGGAGAAGGATGGGAAGACGCAAATAGAGGGTGCTCCGGTCAATGCTGATATTACATTTGCAGGTAGTGGTAAATCGATCGCTGAGATGATGGCACATGGTGATGGTGAGTTATTGGTCAAGCTGGGGAAGGGGCGTATTCAGTCGCAAGCATTGCGTTTCATCGGTGGCGATGTGTTGATGAATTTAGCGAACACACTGAATCCGTTCGCCGAAAAAATGGATTATAATGTGCTGCAATGCGGTGTGGTGCACTTTCGCATCAATAATGGAGATATGCATACCCGCAATGGCATTGCGTTTGAAACGGATCGCATGAATGTCATTAGTAGCGGTCATGTGAACTTGGCTAGTGAAAAAATTAATCTCTCAATCAATACAGAAACGCGTGAAGGGTTAGGCTTGAACGTAAGCAATATGGTCAATGTTGTGAAGTTGGGTGGTACATTGGTGGAGCCTGGTATCACTGTAGATGCTGGTAAGACAGGCATGGTGGCGGCACGCACTGTGGGAGCGATTGCTTCCGGTGGCCTCTCTATCATCGGAGAAAGCCTGATCAAGCGTGTAATCGTCGATACATCCCCTTGTGATACAGCACTCAAGATGGCGAAATAAATCTATCGAAAAGTAAGTCTAGCCCCGGATCAATTGTAAACAAATGATGATCAAATCTGCTGATTTAGTTTTGCGACAACAGAGCTAAGGAAACGCTTATTCCTTGTAGGATGCAATAAATAAGCTCACTAATGGTTGTTTCGTCTATTTGTTAAGCGCCGATGTTAAAACGTTTCAACGCATTGGCTGTGGTTTGCTTAGCCAGCGTTTCCAGACTTACACCCCGTACCTCGGCAATGCATTCAGCGATATGGCGTACATAGGCTGGTTCATTGCGTTTGCCGCGATAGGGAACAGGGGTCAGATAAGGGGAGTCGGTTTCAATTAACAGGAGATCATCAGGTACTTGAGCCGCGACCTCCCGCAGGGCTGGATTATTTTTAAAGGTTACATTCCCTGAAAAAGAGATTGAAAAACCGAGATCAATGGCCTGTTTGGCTGTCTGCCAGTCGGAGGAGAAGCAATGCATGATGCCACCGCATCTGTCCGCTCCCTCATCTGTTAAAATACGAATGCTTGCTTCATCGGCATTGCGATCGTGCACAATGATCGGTTTATTACAGGCCTTGGCTGCCTGTAGGTGGGTGCGAAAACGTGATTCCTGCAATTCGGGTTCAACACTGTTGCGGAAGAAATCCATACCGCTCTCACCAA
>JAUZQJ010000112.1 GCA_030951045.1 Mariprofundus sp. | reverse complement strand
GGGTGCTAATCGTCCTTCAGGAAATCGCCCGGCTGGAAACCAGACCGGAGCAAACCGTCCTGGCGCGAATCGCCCCGGTGTAAATCGCCCCGGTACTGGTAACCGTCCAAATACAGCACGTCCAGGCGCAGCGCGTCCAGGTGCAGCGCGTCCAGGTGCAGCAAGGCCAGGTGCAGCAAGGCCAGCCGGGGGTGCTCAGCCGAATCATAAAGGCCCGCGTACTACGATTCGTCGTGGTTTAACACCAGCCCAGATTGCCGCATCGAAAGCACCACGCTCATCAGTAAAACAGATTGAAAAGAAAATTTCTGAAGAGCGTGCAGCCCAACGTCGCAACAACGCTAACCGCACAGCTCGTCCCGGTGCGAATCAGGGTGGCCCGAATCAGGGCGCTCCAAGACGCTCTCCTTCGGTCGCAGTAGCTCCGGGAGCAGCAGGAGCAGGTGCTCCGCCACCACCAGGTGCAGCTCCACGTCGTCGTGGTGGCCCCGGTGGCGCACGTCCGATTCGCCGACTCTCTCCTGCTGAAAAAGCAGCACGTCGCGCTTATTCAAGTAAACGTCATGAAGTACTATCACCAGAGCAGGAAGAACGTCAGGCTAGATTGGCGCGTGGTGCGGGATCCAAACGATTCAGCGGTACAGTTACCAAGGATGATGAAGATTTCGTAGTGCGTACAGTAGGGTTTACAGATCCGATTTTGGTATCTGAACTGGCCAGCCGTATGGCATTCAAGAGCTCGGAAGTTGTCAAAAAATTATTTGAAATGGGTATTATGACAACTGTGAACGAAAGTATTGATGGTGATACTGCTACGCTTATTATTGAAGAGTTTGGGCACAAAGCCAAGTTGATCAATGCCGCAGCAGTGGAAGATGTCCTGGTTGAAGATGTGTCTGAAGATGATGAAGGCGATTTGGAACCACGTCCTCCAGTTGTGGTCGTCATGGGTCATGTGGATCATGGTAAAACCTCTATTCTGGATGCGTTGCGCAAAGCCAAGGTAGCCGATGGTGAGGCGGGTGGTATTACGCAGCACATTGGTGCGTACATGGTTAAACTCGATAGTGGTGAACGTGTTGTGTTTGTTGATACACCTGGCCATGAAGCATTTACCGGCTTGCGTGCTCGCGGTGCAAGTATGACAGATGTAGCCGTATTGGTTGTTGCTGCAGACGATGGTGTGATGCCTCAGACAGTTGAAGCGCTGAATCATGCGCGTGCTGCTGGTGTGCCAATCATTGTTGCTGTCAATAAGATGGATAAAGATGGTGCTAACCCTGACATGGTGAAACGTCAGTTGGCTGAGCATGATGTAACCCCTGAAGATTGGGGCGGTGATACGATTTTTGTAGAAGTATCTGCACATACTGGTCAGGGACTTGATGATCTGCTTGAAATGCTCGCACTACAGACTGAAATTCTTGAGTTGAAAGCTAATCCAACCCGTCGTGGTAAAGGTATTGTGGTTGAATCACGTTTGGATAAAGGACGTGGTCCGGTTGCTACTGTACTGGTGCAGAACGGTACCTTTAAACAGGGTGATACTGTGGTTGTTGGTTCAGCGACAGGCCGATTGCGTGCCATTGTTGATGAAAACTCCGTTCAACATCGTACTGCAGGTCCATCTATTCCGTTTGAATTGTTGGGTCTGGATTCTGTACCAGAAGCCGGGCAGGAAATTTATTCTGTTGAAAATGAAAAACAGGCACGTGATATTGTCCGTTACCGTAAAGACCGTGAGCGTGAACTCGGTGCTGATGCCAAGAAACGTGCAAGTCTTGATGAACTGTTTGCAAACATGCAGAGCGGTGTCAAAGAGGTGCCTGTACTAATCAAGGGTGATGTGACCGGTTCTGTTGAAGCGATGGCTGAATCATTGACGAAAGCGGGTACGGATGAAGTGAAAGTGAAGATCATCCACAAAGCCATTGGCGGTATTACTGAATCTGATGTGATGTTGGCATCGGCGGCTGATGCAATCATTATTGGCTTTAATGTACGTCCTGAAAACAAGGCCAAGAAAGTGGCTGCAGCTGAAGGTGTTGATATTCGCTTCTATAAAGTTATTTACGATGCGATTGATGAAGTGAAAGCCGCGATGGCGGGTGTGTTGTCACCGAACAAAGTCGAGAAAGTTACTGGTACTGCCGATGTACGTGAAGTATTCCAGGCTCCTAAGGTGGGCGCTGTAGCTGGTTGTTATATGACCGATGGTTATGTGACACGAGGCGCTCATGTACGTGTATTACGTGAAAATGTATTGGTTTATGATGGTGTCTTGGCTTCTCTGCGTCGATTCAAAGATGATGTGAAAGAAGTGAAGAGCGGTTATGAATTTGGTACAAGTGTTGAGAAGTTCAATGATGTGAAAGAAGGCGATACGTTCGAGTTCTTTATCATTGAAGAAGTAGCAGCAACACTCTGAGCCTCCGTTCACCGAATCAGCAGCGTTTTCTAACGGATGTTCAACGCTTACTGTCAACGCTGATACTGCGTGAGGTTGCAGACCCGCGCTTTAATGGTGTCAGTATCACACGGTTGGAAGCTTGTGGTAGTGAACATATCAATGTCTGGGTCTTTCATAATGCAGAAACGGATCAGCAGCTATGTATTCAAGCACTGAACCGTATGGCACCACATTTTGAACATAAGTTGAGACGTTCGTTCAGCAAACGTCGTTTACCTAAAATTCATTTCAAATGGGATGCTAACTTTGAAAAATCAGGAGATGTGCTGCAGATGCTGAGAAACCTGGAAAGGCCATGAATGCCTCGGTTGTAAATAGCCCGGCGGTTGCCAAGGGTGATCTTCAGCCACAATTTTCTGATGTTGACTGGCAGCCAGTTATCAATGCGATTGAAATGGCAGATAAAATTTTACTGACGACCCATTGTAATCCGGATGGTGATGGTATTGGATCTCAGCAGGCCATGTATGATGCTTTGATTGCGATGGGCAAAAATGTCGTGATGCATAACTTTGATGGTGTGCCGCGCATCTACTCTTTTTTGAAACACGCTGAACAGGTGACGATGGGTGCATGGACCTCAGCCAGTCAGGATGCGGATCTGATTATTGCACTCGATTGTGGCGCAAAAGGCCGTTTGGGTATGGCTGATGCCTTTTATGAAGGCTCTCAGCTGATCAATATTGATCATCATGTCAGTAATAAATATTTTGCAGATATTAATATCGTTGATGCACGATATTGTGCTACGGGCGCGATGATTTTCGATCTGTTGATAGCCATGAATATTGCTCTGACCACATGTAGCGCTAGCGCGATTTATGCCGCCGTTTTGACCGATACCGCCAGTTTTAGATTATCCAATGCAACATCAGCCGTGTATAGAATGGCAGCTGATTTGATCGATGCAGGGGCTGAACCCTGGCCGATTACAATTCATATTTATGAAAGTCAGCCGCTGGCCGGCCTGAAGATTCTTAAGGCCACCCTGGATACATTGCAATTGCGTGATGAGAACCGCTCTGCCTGGATACATGTGACATCAGATATGTATCAATCAACCGGGGCCGATGTTGAAGATTCCGAAGGCCTGATTGATTATGCTCGTAGCATAGATGGTGTTGAAGTGGCTGTGTTTATTCGTTGTGATGAAAACCATGAGAATTGCTGGAAAGTAAGTTTCCGGGGTAAGACGACTGCCGATGTCGGCGCATTGGCCGCAACATTGGGTGGTGGTGGCCATAAGCATGCTTCAGGTTGTTTGATGCGCGGTGGTTTTGATGACGTGCGTTCAACGGTAGAGAAGGCTGTTAGTCAAATTCTTGGCTGATTCTAAGTGCTTCAATGATAAAATGAGAGATGTAATGACGGATGCCTGTGGCATCATATTCCTTGATAAACCCTTGGGCTGGACATCGCGTAAAGCGGTGAATGAAGTGTCTCGCTTGTTTTCTGTGCCGGGTAAGAAACGTATCAAAGCAGGTCATGCTGGTACACTCGACCCTTTGGCAACGGGTATGTTGCCCATTCTATTGGGAGATGCGACACGCTTTGCAGAGATGGGATTGCAGGCTGAAAAATCGTACCGTGTGAGTTTTGATCTCTCTTATCAAACCGATACCCTGGATTGTGAGGGTAAAGTGGTATCATCATTTGATGGTGTAGTAAGTCGTCAACAACTTGAAGCTGTTTTACCCGTATTTAGAGGCCTTATTACACAGGTGCCGCCGATTTACTCTGCTATTCGCATTGATGGTAAACGTGCGCATGATCTGGCACGAAAGGGCCAGAATGTTGAAATGAAAGCCCGGGAAGTCACGATCCATCAACTTGATTTGATCGCATTTGAATATCCTATGGTGACGCTCGAGGTATCATGCTCGAAAGGTACATATATCAGGTCACTGGCGCGTGATATTGGTGAAAAGCTTTCTATGGGTGGATGTGTTACTAATCTTAGAAGGCTATCTACTGGTGGTTGGCCTGAAGTGATGATGGTGTCGATGCAATTACTCTCTGAGCAGAAGGAAACCTGTTTGGTGAGCTTGGCGCAGTGGTTGCGTGAGTTTGAACGCGTGGACTTACAATCAGATGAAGCAAAACGTTTTTTGCAAGGTCAGCGCATTCAGTTGAAAGGAACGACGGCTGATACGCAGTTGAAAGATGAGACGGTGGCTGTATTCGCCGATGATAGCGTGATTGGTACTGGGCTGTTAAAAGCTGGGTTGCGACATATGGTATTGCATCCTGCACGCATTTTACCCTCTGCCCAGAAGAGATATTTGTGAGTGATGAACACGAAATTATTCGCGTACAAAAGTTAAAAAAAAGAAATTATATCATCATGGCATTCGCATTTATCGGCGTATTGATTGGCAGCCAGGTGGGGCAAGATCAAACTACAAATGTAACAAAGGAGCATAACGTGGGTCTATTTACAAAAGCGCCTCAGGCGAGTGATAAGGATATCCCTGAGGGAAATCATATTAAAATCGAAACCAAACATGGTGATGTTTTGATTGAACTGTATGCAGATACAGCACCAAATACGGTAGCGAACTTTAAAGCACTGGCTGGCAGTGGCTACTATGATGGCTTGATCTTTCATCGTGTGATTGACGGCTTTATGGCACAGGGTGGTGATCCGGATGGCACAGGTATGGGTGGCCCCGGATATAAAGTGAAAGCTGAATTCAATGCACGTAAACATGTTCGTGGTACGCTTGCCATGGCGCGTTCATCGGATCCGGATTCTGCCGGTAGTCAGTTTTACATCTGTTATGGTGATACTCCGCATCTTGATGGTCAGTATACGATTTTTGGTCAGGTCACTGAAGGCATGGATGCAGTTGATGCCATCAAACAGGGTGATACCATGGATAAGGTCTCTGTTCTTCCATAAGTCAGACATTTCATCAGTCTGGACGTGTGGCTTTAGCCGCGCCGTATCAGGCATTAAGGCATGGCATTAGAGCGCGGCATTAGGGTACGGCATTAGGGCACGGCTAAAGCCGTACCTCCAAAGCATGCTGAATAATTACGCAGAATTTAGCTTGTAGCTTGGCTTCCTGAATGCTGGCGTTGTTGTGCTTAAAAAGCCGGTTTAGCGGTCAATACAGCGCGTATAGGGGCAGGGTATCCTTCGATGGTTAGCGAGTGATCATTGGGGCTGAGAAAGTTGGGAAGGGACTCGAATGTCATCCATTCGGTTGCACGTTGTTCATCGGTAGTTGTGGGGCTGACATCGATGACTTGAATATCTTTGAAGCCAGCACG
>JAUZQJ010000111.1 GCA_030951045.1 Mariprofundus sp. | reverse complement strand
AAGTAATACATATTCTGTATTGGACCCTGCTACCGATACAATTTCTGGTTTGTTATCGGCTATTCAGTCTGCTTTTAATCAGGAGGTATCAGCAACAATTGATACCAATGGCAATATTACCCTGACCGATATTTCAACAGGGGATAGCCAGCTTACTGTTGGTCTCACAGCCAATAATGAGAGCTCTGGTTCTACGTTGGCTTTTGGTAGTGATACAGTTATTACGGAAGGTCGTTACGCCCTACCGGTGCAAGCTGTGATATCCGGCACTGGGATTGCTATAGAAGCAGCTTCTTATGGAGCAAGTAGTGGTTTCAGTATTACGCAAGATGTTGATGGGCTGGGAATTGCCAATACAAGTGTTGCTGGCACAGATGTGATTGGAGCAATCAATGGTTTGGCGGCAACCGGTGCAGGTCAGATATTGCGTGGAACCACAGGTGATGTGGATGGTCTGGCTTTGTTGTATGCAGGTAGTACGACTGGTGTCGTAGGTGATCTCACAGTTGGCATTGGCATTGCAGCATCTTTAGATGGTTTGCTGGACCTGTATGCAAATCCGGTAGTAGGCCTTATTCAGAGCAGTATTTTTCAAGATCAGGGAACCTTTGATGATCTAACAGCGAAAATCGAGGATCTGACAAGATTGATGGAGCAACAGCGCGCAACGCTTTCCTCACAGTTCAACGCAATGCAGAATGCTATGGCAAGTCTTTCTCAGTCATCAGCCTTCTTAAGTCAGGCAAGTGGTTTGGCTAGCGCCCGTAACTAATTTGATGAATCAATGACGAATTGAAATTAAACTGTTTTTTTACTTTAGTTCGACCTTTTTCAGCCGATAAATAATTATAACTAGAAAGGGGCGATGATCGCTCTATGAATTGGAATGCAAGGAGGCACTATGACAGGATATAAAGCTTATCAAGGCAATCAGGTGGAAGGAGCAGGCCCGCTGGGTTTAGTTATTCTCACTTATGATGCATTATATAATTCACTTGGTCGTGCTCGTATAGGGGCAGAAAGTGGAGACCATGCGTTTGAAGGTGAGCAAACAGGTAGGGCTCTTGAAGCTTTGATTGAACTCTCAACATCTTTGAATGTAGAAGAGGGTGGTGAGGTGGCAGTGAGTCTGGCAAATCTATACCTTTACATGAATGAACGGTTAGTTGCGCATATGTGCAGCGGTTCCGTAGAAGGTATTGATGAAGTGATGACGTTGACGCTGACATTGCGTGACGCCTGGAAAGGTCTTGAAGATAGACAGCGCATGCCTGCTGCAACGCGTAGGCCAGCATCGAGGATGCGTTCGCAGGTAGCTACTGCATCTTACGGTTACTAAATAAATATGGTGGAAGAAGCTGCATTAGAGTCCCAGCTTGCACGTTGCGATATGGCGTTGAAATCATTCAGTCGTTGCATGAAAAAGCGAGAGTGGAACAAAGTAGGGGAGCAAAGCGATCATATCAGCCATGAACTGGATCAACTAAGATTGATTCTTGTAGATCACCCAAACGTGGATGATCTGCTTGCCGCTCAAATTAAATATTTAGACATCAAATTAAGACGTCTTCAGAGACAGTTATCGGTGCATATAGGATCGGTAAAAGAAAATATTGCTACGCTGGATGGCGGTATTAGTCAGGCAGATGCCGCTAAAGCTCTATTACAACAGTAACAAATCATAAAATATTTTTATCGAGCTGTTAAAAAATGAGGTCTTTTCAGAGGCTTCATTTTTTATTTGTGCTATGCACTCATGATTGCGTTCGTGATGAATTAAAGTCCACCTTATGTTTTTCGATAGATAACAGTATGAAAGCAGTGCGATGATCGCAGCTACATATCTATGCAAGGAGGCAAACATGGTTGGATATAAAACATATCAAAATAATCAGGTTGAAGGGGCAGGACCGTTGGGTCTTGTTTTGTTAACGTACGAAGCACTATACAAATCATTGGGACAAACCAGGTTGGCTATTCATGCCGGTGACCTTGAAGCAGAGGCCCGTCATACAAGCCGCTCTATGGAAGCATTGATTGAACTTTCATCTAGCTTGAATATGGAGGCAGGTGGTCAGGTATCTCAGGGCCTGAGTAGTCTTTATGCCTATATGATGAACCAGCTTACCGGTGGCTTGTGCAGCTGTTCGACTGATCATGTTGATGAGGTGATGCTACTAGTACAAGAGTTGCGTGAGGGTTGGTTAAACCTTTCAGCGCAGCAGCATAAGACCGCCAACCTCGCTTTAGTGAGGAATGCGGCCTGAATAGATTTCCTGATTAGCCATGGAAATTAGCTGGAAGTCGAAATCACAGCAGCCACGAATCCACACGAATAAAGGTTATAAATCAGTGGTTAATTCGGACTTTAAAATAGAGGGTAAGCGCCCTCACGAGCCACATGGCGGATTATCGCATACCAGCTGATGGCTGAGCTTGGTGGGTAATCAGTTAGACTGCTGTTGTTTTGCCGAGTTTATTTCGATCTGGATGCTTTCTCATCATGGCCGGACATGCCGAATCGACGTGCCAGTTCGTTTAATACAGCTTCATGCGAAAGGCCCTTTTGCGCTAACATCACCATACAATGAAACCACAAATCAGCCGTTTCATAAATGATTTTATCAGCTTCGCCATTCTTGGCCGCAATGATGGTCTCAACAGCCTCTTCACCAATTTTTTCCAGCATCTTATCTGGTTTGGCGTACAGAGATGCCACATAAGATGCATCCGCAGATTCGGACTTTCGTGTTTCCAATACTGCTGCAAGTTTTTTCAGAATATCGATATCCTGAAGTTTTGTTGAATCAGACATATCATTTACTCCAAAGGTTTTTCAATGCTTACCCAATCGTCTTCTTGCCGTTGTTTGTAAAAGCATGATTGACGGTTGGTGTGGCAGGCAGGGCCGGTCTGTTCGATTGTTAGTAAAATAGTGTCTCCATCACAATCGAGGTACATATCCAGCACTTTTTGTACATGTCCTGAAGACTCACCTTTCATCCACTGCTTTTGACGAGAGCGGGAATAGTAGTGGGCGAAACCGGTGGCAACTGTTTGTTGCACGGCTTCTTCATTCATCCATGCCATCATCAGCACACGTCCGCTAGTGGCATCCTGAGCGATGGCAGGCACCAGCCCAGCTTCGTTAAACGTGATCGAATCGAGCAGGCTCATGTGAACCTCCTGTATGATTTTTGTTTTTCCTCTGCGTCAAGATGAATTGCGCTTGCGCAAGAGTAGGCACCCTGGGGTGAACTCTGCGTCCTCTGCGGTGAAAAAATCATGCAGTCAGCTTGGCGAGTGCACGGCCAGCAGCAGCGATGGTTGCATCAATATCTGCATCAGTGTGTGCTGCTGAAACAAATGCAGCTTCATATTGTGATGGAGCCAGGTAAATCCCCTCATCCAGCATGGCGTTGAAATAACGACCGAAGAAAGCAAGATCACAATGCTTGCTGACATCATCACAGCAGGTGACTTCATCAAGTTCAGTAAAGAAGACGGTAAACATTGCACCGACCTGATTGGCAACAGCAGGTACGCCCGCTGCTTTGCATCCTGCCAGTAAACCTTCCACCAGACGGGTGGTTTTGGCTTCCAGTGCATCATAAAAACCGGGAGCTTGCAGACGGGTTAGTGTCTCAAGACCTGCACGCATAGCCAGCGGGTTACCGGACAAGGTACCAGC
>JAUZQJ010000110.1 GCA_030951045.1 Mariprofundus sp. | reverse complement strand
TCTGGTTTCAGAGGCCCTTTTTTTGTGCCTCACGCAGTAGTGAAAACCATGACAATAGCAGCTATTGCTGCGTTCTAAACATTAAAAAAGCCTACCGCCAGATAAAGAGTATCTCCCTTTCCTCTGTGTTCGTATCGCCATTATCTATCACGACATAGTTCTCATTTTCTTGTATAGTCAAAGCTGCATTCTCGGTGATTCGCGAAAGAACTTCTTCCTTTCAAAGCTCAATTTCCTTCATCCAATATCTCCCTGTTTCGGTCAATTGAAAAAACTAGCACGCTTCTTGCTATGACCCAGTTAGAAGATAAAAAGATCCCACCTGTTTCAGGCCGGGAAAACAACGCATTGGATCCGGGAGGTTTCCGTGGATATAGCAACTCTTATCGGAATTATCGTTGCATTTGGGCTGGTTGGTTTTGCCATCGGTAGTGGATTACCTAGTTTTATTGACCCTCCATCTATGATGATCGTTATTGGTGGTACGGTCGGTGTACTACTGGTTGGTTATCCACTAGCCAAATGCATCGGTGTCATCGGCGTTGTGATGAAAACATTCATGTACAAATTGGATGCAGGTGCCGATGTCATCGCCAAACTTGTAGAACTTGCCCAGACTGTTCGTAAAGATGGCATTCTCGCTCTCGAGAGCGAAGTCGGAAGCATCGATAACCAATTTATGTCCAAGGGTTTGCAAATGGCCATTGATGGACAGGAACCCACTGCCATTGAAGATATTCTCTATATGGAAATGGATAAAATATCTGAACGTCATTCCGTTGGCGCTGATATGTTCACCGCGTTAGGCACGTATGCACCATCCATGGGAATGATAGGAACACTGGTTGGTTTGGTCCTTATGTTGCAAAATATGTCTGACCCCTCCTCCATTGGCCCTTCCATGTCGATCGCCCTGCTAACTACCTTCTATGGCGCGCTCTTGGCCAATATATTATTTCTACCTATGGCTGGAAAGTTAAAGACACGAAGTAAAGAAGAATTACTCATACATGAAATAATTCTAGTTGGTATTCAATCTCTAGTGGCCGGTGAAAATCCGCGTGTCATGGAACAAAAGCTATTGGGATACCTGCCACCAAAAGAACGCAAGTCTTCATTCGATTAAGGTTGTAGTGACGGAATAGACATGGCCAGCAAAGAAAAGAAACCGAACCCCTTACCGTTCCCATCGGATCCCGGTGCAGCACTGTTTCTTGAACTCATGATGCAGATGTTAGCCTTTTTTATTCTACTGACCTCATACGCCGTCATTGTCGATGATAAACGACTGGCTGCAATCGGCTCATTGGCAGGCACATTCAACCCCATGCCGCGCGGTGCTAATTTATCAGATGGTGAGGGCCCGGCCCTTCCCACTCGGGATATCGTGGATGGGTCAACCGCGCCAAAAAGAACCGCCAAAGAATTGACGGATATTTCTGAAGAGCTCGGTATGGATGGAGCCATGACAGCGTTACCATTGGATAAAAACACAGTTCGTGTTCGTTTTGCTGAACACATTGCCTTCAAACCCGGACACGTTGAATTATCTCCTGAGGCCATGCCACTGATTGACCGACTTGCAGAGAGTTTTAAGCGCCCCGAAGTCATTGAAATAAAAATTGAAGGGCACACCGATGACACCCCAACACGCGGTTCCGGTTATCAATCCAATTGGGAGCTCTCTGCCTCCAGGTCTATGAGTGTCTTTCATGCACTTTTTGAGCGTGGCGTTGCCAACACACGCATGATTGCCGTAGGTATGGGCGATAAACATCCCATTGCAAATCACCCTGAACTGAATCGCAGGGTGGATATCACATTGAAATTCCGCCCAACCACCGATAAAAATGTCCAGAAGGGCCAAATACACCAGAAACAACGTTCTGTTATCTCACCTCCGAGCAGTAGTTTCTAATGGCCAGGAAGAAAAAATGGCCGGTAGTATACGAGGCCAATACTGAAGCATGGATGACCACCTTTGCCGATCTGGTCAGTCTGATGTTAACCTTTTTCATTCTGTTGATTTCCATGTCCACGATGGATAAAACCGGACTTTCAGACATAGAAACCTCGTTCAGAAATGCCGTGTCCGTACTCAATTCTGGTGAGAAAACCGAACTGCAAATCATGCCCCCTTTTGAAATGCAAAAACTTATTTCTACTGAAGAGCTGATGTTAGCCATGCGGCAAAATAGCAAGGCACTACTACAAAACAGTGTTTTAAAGCACAAGGTAAAAGGTGTTATCATTAAAGATCGCCTTTATCTGCGAATACCGGATGCAGTCTTATTTGATGAAGGCTCCGCAACGCTTAAACCCGAAAATACTCAAGCCATCAAAAAATTGGCACAGATGTTAGCCATGTCGCCCGGCAACATCAGTGTTCAAGGCCATACCAATGCCAATATAGATTTAAGCGATAGCCAGTTTGCCGACCCATGGTCACTCTCTTTAGCCAGAGCGGCATCAGTCTTGCATATACTGGAAGATGAAGGGGTCAGTGCATCTCGATTATCTCTGGCCGGATACGGACCTTCTCACCCGGTTTCAACAGAAGCAACACCATTCGGGCGTAATAAAAACAGACGTGTTGATATTGTTATTTCTAAGGAGTGACGACAGCACATGAATCTAAACAGGCAAAAAGACACGATGAACGTGGAGGATAATCATGGCAGATGACGAGAAAAACGAAGAAAAAGGTAAATCCGGAGGCGGCATTTTACCTATCATCAATCTGGTTTTATTGGTACTCGTACTGGCTGTAGGCGGTTTTATCGCATGGAAATTGATGAGCATGGAAACACCACCTGAAGCCCCCACCGCCAAAGTGGAACAAACAGATCAAACAACTATCCCGGAAGCTGAAGATGAAACGGATGTACCTACTGTCTATATGGTTCTTGATAACATCACAGTCAACTTGGCGGATACTGACCAAAGTCGATTCCTGCGCACAAAAATAAAATTGGAAGTGCGCAATGAAGAAGCTAAAGTCAAGGTGGATGCAAAAATTGTAAAAGTACGTGATCTGGTTATCAGGTATCTGATGAGTAAAAAGTTTTCTGAAATACGCACGCCACAAGGCCAATATAAACTCAAAGAAGAGCTTGTCTGGCGCATGAATCAGACTGTTGGTGGCAAGCCTATTATTGACCTCTTCCTCGATGATTTCGTGTCTCAGTAATCCATAAAGCATGAGCATCATCACCACACATACTGGAGCAATAGATGAGTGAACCCATTCTGGCACCGGAGGAAATTGAAGCCTTAATGGCGAAAATTGATCCATCCGAGCAAACCGAAGCAATGTTTGCATCCCTGCCTCCAATGCCGCAACCCGAACAGGTCGATCTCTATTCTTTCAGTGGCGTTGATGAAGATAGTCCTGAACGATATCCCATGTTTGTTAACCTTCAGGAACGTCTGGTAGAAATGCTGGATGAGAACTGGGATGAAATATTCAACCGGGATATTAGTGTTAATTTGGAAAAGCTGGAAAGAAGCATCTATAAAGAACTCATTACCGTAGAACACCCTCAGGTCTATTTCGTCTATGAAGTTGAGGGCAGTGGCCGCATGATGGTCACCTTCGATACGGCCATGATCGTAGCTTATGTCGATGCCATGCTTGGTGGTGATGGTGAAGCCCCCAGCAAGCCAGAAGTATTATCCCCTGTAGAAATGCGCTTAAGTGAGCGTATTGCTGACAAATTAGGTCAAACCTTGTGCGCCTTATGGGCTCCGGTATTCCCACTGGATTTTAAAGTATTTAAAATTGATCACGACCCGCAATTTTTAGCCATGACAGGAGCTATGGAAAAATGTTTCAGCTCCTATTTTAACATCAAAGTAAATGATGAACTTACCTGTCAGATGGGCGTGCACTATCCCCATGCTTTTCTTGAACCCATGTTTGAAATTCTACGTGTAGCAGTAAGTGATGAACCGACAAACACAGATCATGAGTGGACGGATAACTTGTTGGAAGAAATTTCCAAAACATCAGCTAATGTTTGCTTTGAAATGGGCAGATGCCAGATAGATATTGGTGCTTTTCTGGCCCTTAAATCCGGTGATTTTTTACCACTAACTACCAGAGCAAATGATCCATGCTCTTTGTGGGTTGAAGATATTCCGTTGTTTCATGCCAGGGCGGGTGAAAAGGATGGTTCTTTGGCTGCAGAAATTTTAGATCCAATTAACAATGGAGGTCAATCATGACCGATAATGCAATAGACAACAGCCCGGATGCGCTACAAAGCGGAGGGCAATCAGCTAACCTTGAAACCATCATGCATGTGCCACTGGAGATCAGTGTAGAGCTTGGCCGCGTTAAAATGCCCCTGCACCAAATTGCCCGTATGAACAAAGGCATGGTGATAGAACTGAACAAAGAAGCCAATGCAGAAGTGCAAATCTTGGCAAACGGTAGTATTTTCGCCAAGGGTGAAGTGGTCTCTACAGGTGATAAATTAGGTGTTCGCATCACTGAAGTCGTATCCGCTTCTGCGCGCATTCAAAGTCTATCGTAAGCTCAGCCAGGGATTCAATAATGGAAACCAGCATGTTATCGCTATTACTCCAATCTATGTTGGGACTTGCTATTGTGCTGGGCATTTTTGCCTTGCTGGTGTGGGGCATGCGTCGTTTAAACCTTCATCAAGGAGGCCCAAATCAACGTGACTTTAAAATCATTCAACGCTTATACATCGACAGTAAAAACAGCATTGTCGAAGTCCATCATAAAGATCAACACTATCTGCTAGGCCTATCTCCCGGTGGCATGGTACAGCTACACGGTGAAATGAACCCGCGCGGACAAAACCTGAACGAACAGAACCTGAGCGAACTGACACACAATCATCTAAAGGCTACACCAGATGAATAAACAGCTGTTTCTGTTCTTATCCTTATGTCTGGCAATATGTTTACCTGGCTGGGCTAATGCTGCTGATCTCCCTACCCTTTCATTCAGTTTAGGAGAAAGCGAAGATCCGGATGCCTGGTTCACTGGTCTGAAGATTATCGCCATGATGACCATTCTCACCCTGGCACCATCGATATTGATTATGATGACATCCTTTACGCGCATTCTTATTGTCTTTGCCTTCCTGCGTCAGGCTCTGGGTACCCAGCAAGCCCCACCAAATCAAATTCTGGTTGGTCTGGCACTGTTTCTAACCATATTTATTATGATGCCTGTGTGGCAAAAAATTGACACTCAGGCACTCACCCCATATCTCAACGAAGATATCACACAATCCGTCGCCATTGACCGGGCCATCGCACCCTTAAGTTCATTCATGTTGAAACAGACCCGTGAAGATGACCTTATACTGTTCCTGGGTGCTGCAAAGATGGAAAAACCAGCCAAAGCAGAAGATACGCCCTTGCACGTGTTGATCCCCTCTTTTGTTATCTCAGAACTACGCACAGCCTTTGAAATCGGATTTCTGATATATATCCCCTTCGTCATTCTTGATCTGGTCGTAGCCAGTGTATTGATGTCGATGGGTATGATGATGTTACCGCCGGTGATGATCTCCTTACCATTAAAAATCATTCTGTTTGTCTTGGTAGATGGTTGGCATTTGATTACTGCCAATCTGCTTGCCAGCTTCAAAATGTAGTGCTGTGATGAACTCTTATGCTTATCATCCATTGTGGCATCACCTTTGCTCTTAACACATTATGGGACCTGATTCAGTTATTCACATCGGCAGT
>JAUZQJ010000011.1 GCA_030951045.1 Mariprofundus sp. | reverse complement strand
GCATTTTTTTTGTTTGCCTGTTTCGTCGCGATCTTGTTCGATTTTCTCATCTGTTTGTTCTGACATGATAGTTATCTCCTCTGTGGCTTTTTTTAAGCACAGGGGGAGTTTAGATTAATTCTGTTTCCCGAAGATTTCTGTTATGTAAAGATTTATGAACCGTACCACGCCAATGCCTTAAACTAAGGAATGAAGAGCTGGGGCAATCCTCATCTCATGTTCTTCTGTGAATATTGTTTTTTGATCATGGTTCGATTTCTTTGCGTAACTCTGCGCCCTTTGCGGAAAAGGCTTTTAAATATTATCATGCTATTGCCCTAGGTGAATAATCCTGTTGATTTGAGGATATATGCCTTTCGCAGTACGTTGCTTAGTATTATCTCGAGGGAGGAGTCATTGGCTAATAATACGTCGCTGAAGTCACTGAGTAGTCTTGATATGTTTTATCAGGAACTGCGCAGAATTCCCAAGCTGGATCGGCAGACAGAAGAGGAGCTGGCACGCAAATGGCATCGTGATCATGATCTGGCATCTGTTCAGGAGTTGATCAATGCCAACCTGCATAGTGTGGCTGCCATCGTGCGTGAATATCGCCATTTTGGATTGCCCGAGGAGGATCTGATTCAAGAAGGCACACTGGGGCTGATGCATGCCGTGAAGCGCTTCGATCCTGAGCGTGGTTTCAGACTTAAAACATTCGCTTCCTATTGGATTCGTGCCTCTATTCACGATTTTATTTTGCGCTCATGGAGCATCGTTAAAATGGGTACAAATAAATTGCAGCGGCGTATTTTTGCAGGTCTGCAGAAGGCGGAATACGCCATTGCAGCGCTTGAAGGAAGAGATCTGGAATCGGTGGCCGAGTTACACGGCACCAGTGGTAAATCGTATCAGGCCATAGCCTCCTCTTTTCTGCAGCGTGATTACTCACTTGATATGCCCACCGAGGAAGGTGGACATGTGCTGGAATTGCCCTCTCCTGCAGATACACCTGAACAACTATTAGCAGACAAGGACTGGGGTGATTCTGCCCGTGATCAACTTGAGCAGGCGATGTCTGTATTATCTGATCGGGATCGATATATTATTCGACAGCGTCATTTGATCGAGCCACCTGTAACGTTAAAAGAGTTGGCCGAGGAGTTCGGTATTTCGATAGAGCGGGTGCGACAACTCGAAGCGCGCTCTTTAAAGAAAATGAAACAACTTAGTGAAAATATGAACCTGGGCGAAGTAGATTGATTCCATGCCGAAGTAGTCTTACAACAATAGTGTGTTTTATAGGATGTTAGATAAAAAGTGGCGGAGAAATGATTAAAGGGGGCGGGTGAACAAATATTTGCCAAGCAGCTTCGATAGTGAATGCCGTTAGTTTAATTGCCAGGCTATTTTACATTTTTTGCAAACAAGCCCAACACCCGCTTCAAAAGTGATATGTTCCTTTTTACATTTAGGACAGGATAGTTCGCGCAGGCACTGCTTGTTTAAGGCCACAAAGATGATGATTGAGATCACTAAACCGCCTGCAAACCACCACCAGTTCTCCTGCCAAATGGATACTCCCGTAGCCGCAAGCATAACTAGTCCTGCCGAAATCATGATGATGGCATAGGTATGTAAAAATGGATTGTCAGGAAAATCTTTATTTTTCAATTTCATATCAGTACCTAAAGGCGATGTTTGTAGCGATAAGGCTCAATCTTGTGACGCAGTTATTTTATGACTGCGTAGTCGCAGGATAATCAAGAGCAGGGGATTTAGCTATCTCAATTTGGGGTAGTGATATTTTTTCAGGTACTATTTTTTTTATGCTGTTGTGTGTGGGGAGAGGCGCATGCAATGATGTCACTATACGCATGGAGTTATGGTTAGTGCTACGACTGTCCTCTGCCAGAAGTGGAGGACAGTCGTAGGCTTTGCTAACCTTGATTATCTACGACTATACATATCTTTCAGTGTGCTATCCTGCGTTAAAATTGGTGAGTTGTTGTACCAGTTACCCACGGTTCCATCGGCACATGTGCAGCTTCCTTCTATGTCATCCTTGATGGATGCAAGCTTATCTTTATCTCCTGGGCATGCGCCCAGCGTGTCACCATGTGCAAGGTGGCTTTTGATGGCTGATTGACTGACATGAATGGTATGTCGTACATCGTATTGGTTGGGTGGAATATGACAAAGAGCATCGTCATTAGCTTCAGCACAGTCGCAAAGTGAGCCTAGCATTAAGCGTTCATTGTTTATCTCATCAGCAGTGGATGCCTGCGATGTAATAGGGGTGATGAAAAACGCAAGCGTGGCAAGAATCAGTACAGTAACTAAATGAAAGAGTTTTTGAGTGAATGACATTTGGTGTTTTTTAGAATGATAGTTTTTCATATGGACTCCTTATCTTGTGTACCATCGGAAGGGCCAAGCCTTCTAGATGGATATGCTAAGGGGGCTGAAATAGTGAAATGTGTCATACATCACTAGTGTGTTTAAATGCATCAATAAGTGTGCTTAAATGACTCACTCCATTCATTGCTCATGTATAAGGATTGTTATCGGGCTCATGAATATGATGAACTGTGTAGCTAAGAAGATGCAATGAATCGCTTGCTATCAATAATATTCACCACATCCATGTGGTTCACCCTTGGTTCCTGATAGTCATGACACTCGCGTCCTGCGACTTGGTCAGCTCGCAACAGAAAAAGCGTGGTTTTCTTTGCTTAGGCGAATGGGCTTTGTTTATACGGCAAGTAGTAATTTAGAGAACAGCAATAATGATATAGCAATGCAGACGCAAGCGAGCAGGGCCAGTTTTCTACCGAAATTGCTGAGCAAGGTTATGGGGGGAAGCCGTTCGTGATAACTATTGTATTCTTCAGCGCTCATGTGAACCATCACCCATTTTTTAGGGGCAAAACGTAGATATATATAAAATCCACCGGCACTATTGATAAAAAAAAGTAGTGCCAAAGTCATTATTGTATCATACATGATGTATCATCTGGCTATCAGTTATCATGTGAATCAGGGGTACTCCTCAAAATTGATGTTGTAGTTGAGCCAGCCTGATTCAGGGCAGATTTAAAGTTGTGAATCGAAAACATTTGTGATCCAAAGCATTCAATGAAAATAGTGCCAATATAGGACTTATCTGCAACGCCATGCACTAAATATACCGTGGTGCGATAGGTGTTATTTTGCCAGTAGTTTCATCTGAGCTTCTAGCTCTGCAATTCTCTTTTCCAGAACAGTGAGCTCATCCCTGGCTTTTCCAAGCATCGCTTCCTGTACTTGCATACGTTCATGGGTAACTACATCGAACTGGGATAGTGCACCTTCAACAATAGTGCGCACCTGAGCCTCAGCGCCCTGTTTAAAGCCACCTAACATGCGTAGGCCACCGGCAATTTTTTCTGCGATATCATCCATGGATTGATTATTTGATGTCATGTGTTGCTCCATATCTCTTTTTGATATTTATCTTGAAACTGATTTATGGTGACCGAATTCACCTTGAACATAGCCTGACTCACCCGATGGTAAAGCTACTGTTAACCAGCCATCCACATCACTTTTACTTGCATCAAGCATTGCCCCGGGACGAAACCAACCGAGATGTTGTGATGTTGTTGACGGCTGCGCCCGTAGATCTTGATAGGTAGCGAGTTGAAATTTGGCTGTTTGGGTTTGATTTTTTAATGTGGTTTCTACCATTTTGATAACGGCATCTTCAATTGACTCCTCACGAGTCATAGATTTAACGCTGATCTTGATGGTGGTCAGGCTTTCGGTTTGTTTTATTAAGGTGATTTTCCCATTCAGCTTTTTATTGTTAAAGGTAATGCCATAACCGCCGTCCTGTTGAATTTCCAGTATGTCGATAGCAAGGCGCATGCTTTTAAGGCTATCTTGTATTGCCACGAGACAGGCGCGAATACTGTATGGAAAGCTGACTTCTTCACTGGAAAATTGATCGGAGACTGCACCATAAAGCGTACCTGGTATTGCAGAGACTGCCGTAACTGCTGTGCAGCCGGATAGAGCACATGCGAGTAGCAAGAAAAGGCTCATGGGGGTGTGAGAGAGTGATTGGTGCGGTTTTATTGGCCCCATTTCTTGGCCTCCGGATTATGAATGTCCAGATGGTCAAGAATACGATCAACCAGAAAATTAATAATATCATCGAGGGTTTCAGGCTTATGATAAAAACCGGGCATGGCGGGAATGATATGTGCGCCCATTTGAGAGAGTTTGAGCATGTTTTCAAGATGAATGCTGGAGAGTGGAGTCTCTCTTGGTACAAGAATGAGTTGCCGACGTTCTTTGAGTATGACATCGGCAGCCCGTTCAATCAGATTATCTGATGCGCCACATGTAATGCGTGCTAATGTACCCATGGAGCAGGGTACTACGACCATTTTTCTGATGCCGGCAGAGCCGGATGCGGTAGGTGAGAACCAGTCATTCAAGCTGTAACAGCGTATAGATTCAACTGGTATGTTGAGGTGCTCGGCCAGGGACAGGGCTGTGGATGCGGTATCATCAGGCAATTGGAGATCAGCTTCCTGTTTGAACACGACTCTGGCCGCATCGGAAAGTAGTATGTGTTGTAATACATCTGCCTGAGACAAACGCTGGATCAGGCGCAAGGCATAGGCGCAGCCAGAAGCACCAGTGATAGCGACTACAATGGATTGTTTGGCCTGTGTTTGTTTTATCACTGTGTTTGTTTCACTCCATAATCAATGCCACAACGCTACAAGCTTGTGTGGCATGAGGAAATCATTGTTACTATTGCAAATTATAAACAGATACTCACATTGAAAAACTTTCACCCAGGTACAGCCTGCGTGCATCGGGATGATCAACGATTTCATCAGGTTTACCCTGAATGAAAATTTTACCATCGGCCATAAGGTAGGCGCGATCACAAATGGAGAGGGTGTCACGTACATTGTGATCGGTAATCAGTATGCCGATGCCCTTGCTGCGCAGGTCTGCAATGATGGTTTGAATATCCTCCACGGCAATGGGGTCCACGCCGGCAAAAGGCTCATCTAAAAGTAAAAATTTTGGTTTGGTGACCAGTGCACGAGCAATTTCTGCACGGCGACGCTGACCACCGGAGAGGGTGAAGGCCTTTTGATGCTGTACAGCTTCAATGCCAAAATCGACTAGCAGTGATTCCAGTTCCTCTTCGATTTGGCTGTCAGACAGCGCCAGTGTTTCAAAAATGGCCAATAGGTTTTCGCGTACAGTAAGTTTGCGGAAAATACTGGCTTCCTGAGGCAGATATCCAATACCTTTTCGGGCACGGATATGCATGGGGTGGTGCGTGATATCGGTGTCATCTAGGGAGATCTCTCCACTATCGGCCTGAATGAGGCCACAGACCATATAAAAGCTGGTGGTTTTTCCCGCTCCATTCGGGCCAAGCAGACCAATGCATTCACCGGAAAAGATATCAAGGTTAACGTCTGAAACCACTTGTTTAGTACGGTAACTTTTATTCAAGCCATGGGCAGAAAGGTGGTGAGTGGTACTCATTTTTTTGCATCCACTGCATGTTGTTTATTGCTGGGTTGGGCAGAAGGGAGCATGGCATTGCCATCGTCGCTGGATTCGATGGTCATATGTGTGCGGCCACCTTTAACAGGGAATACCTGCGTTTTTTCAAGGCTGATATCATGAATGATTTTGTTACCTTCAAGGCGGTTACCATGTTGCTCCAGCAGAGCATGGCCGATGAGTGTGAGCGTATTACTTTTTTGATTGAGAACGGCTTTATCAGCACTGCCTGTCACTTCGCCTTGCTTGAGTTTGATGTTGCCGAACGCCTCGGCGCGTTCAAGGTCTTTGTCATTGTAATAAGCCACTAAACGATCAGAAAACAGTTCAAATTCATCACGTATTAAATGCACGTCCTTGGTGAATTCCACCTGATTACTTTTGTGCAGTAGAACCATTTTTCCGGATTCAATCTGTATGGGTCCTGCCCAGCTCTGCAATGGAAAACAGAGCATGGAGAGGATGAGGAAAAGCTGAATGCGGATCGTTTTAAGGCTATTTTGTTGAAACATTTATTGTGCCACTCCTTGCCATTGTGGTTCAGAATCTTCTATCCAGATTCCTTCATCTACAGTGACCTGTTCACTGTCGCGGTGCAAGTGCATATTTTTCCCGTGAGCTTGAATGCTTTTACCCCATATTTTGAATGTGTTCGGCATTTGAAGCTCATCAGAATCACTAATATATAATAAAAGATCAGAGGAGGCGCTCCAAACATTATAACGGATGAATACATCCTTTTCGAAACGCAGATTTCGCGTGATGGGGTTGAACCATGCCTTTTGACTGACAATGATGATCTTCTGCTGGTTTTCGGTATAGAGCTCTAGGGTCGGGTGTGTGAGTTGCATATTACCATCGAGCTGTTGATTGGCTTCCTCTGCCCGCAGTGTCCAAACCACATTGCCGTCTTTTCTTTCGACCATCACCGGACTTTCCACCTGGGTGTTCGGTTCTTCTGTTGCGGTTGTAGGGGTAGCCTGTTCCGGGCCAGACATGCCCAGTAGAACAATGGCCAGCACAATGCTGGAAACAGAAATGCCCAGACTAATCCATTTGATGCTGCGCCAGAGTGTTGGTCGCATTTATGCTGAGTGCTTTAACATTTCCAGCCGCACGCGGCTGGAGTAATATCATAACGGGATTTAACAATTTCATCCCATTTCCCTGCTGCGATAATCAGACCTTCCGAAGCTTGTCTGATGGCACCACGGCCACCGGCGCAATCGGATACCCAGTCGGCATATGAAAGCACAGCATGATGAGCATCTGCTGGAGTCAGGCTTAATCCACATTGATACATGGGAGGTAAATCCAGTACATCATCTCCCATCATGGCGCAGTGATTGGCAGCAATGCCACTCTGAATTTCCATTTGGCGTAAACCTTCTGCTTTGTTCAGACAGCCCTGAATAACAAATTTTATGCCCAGATCATGTGCGCGTGCTGCAACCACAGCAGAGCTGCGTCCTGTAATGATGCCTATGCTGATCCCCGCGCGTTGTAACATTTTGATACCGTGACCATCACGGACATTGAAGGCTTTTAGTTCATCACCATGTTGATCCATGATGATGCAGCCATCTGTCATGACGCCATCGACATCGAGAATAAGCATGCGAATATCCAAGGCTTTCTCAAACGGAAAATCGAAGCCTGAGTTCTGTGTTAAGTTGGTCTGTTGATGATCGTTCATCCTATGCCCTCCTGCAGAATATCATGGATATGAATAATTCCGATGGCTTGCTGTGCGTCATTACAAACGAAGAGCACTGTGATTTTTTCAGTTTCCATGAAATACAATGCTTCACTGGCCAGTTTGCTTGATGTGATCGTAGTAGGTTCAGGGTGCATAAGCTCATGCACAGGTACATTGATATCGATATGGCCAGATTCCAGAATACGGCGCAGATCACCATCCGTCAGGCAGCCAATTAATTTACCTGCTGCAGTAATGCCTGTAATGCCCATGCGATGGCTGCTCATCACCATAATAGCTTCACTCAGCGGGGCATCTTCTGATACAAGCGGTAACTCATCATTCTGATGCATGACATCGGCCACGCGTAATAGTTTGCGGCCCAAACTGCCGGCCGGATGTACGCGCGCAAAATCCTCTTCCTTGAATCCACGCTGTTTGAGTATGACTACCGCGAGGGCATCACCGAGTGCCAGGGTGGCCGTAGTGGAAGCGGTAGGGGCCAGGTTTAATGGACATGCTTCCAGGGTGACTGGAATGTGTAATACAATATCTGCATGCTGGGCCAAAGTTGATGCTGTTGAGCCGGTAATGGCAATAACAGTTGCACCCCTACGCTTGATCTCAGGGAGTAAACCACAGACTTCGGCCGTTTCGCCACTGTGCGAGAGGGCAAGAACCACATCGTGGCCGGTAATCATGCCAAGATCACCATGTTGGGCTTCAGCAGCATGCACAAAAAATGCAGGGGTGCCGGTGGAAGCAAATGTGGCAGCGATTTTTTTGGCGATAATACCAGATTTACCCATGCCAATGACAACCAGTTTACCACGGAGCTCAAGTATTGCCTGTACTGCAGCTATAAAATCGGCACCCAGTACATCTTTTTGCGACGTGATTGCAGCAATTTCTATGTCCAGCACCTTATGTGCTTTTTTGAGCCATCCATGTTGCTCAGTTGTCATGTTGATGTTCTGAGTATTGGTTTCAGCATCTCTTTGCATTCTTTAATTAACCCCAGCTTTGATCGTGTGTTGCGTCTTTTAACATACCCATTAAAGGGGCTGTTTGTTGCCTGAAATGGGCCATTTCTGATTTGGGTACCGGAGCCGAAGGATGCTTAAGCTTCACTGTCAATGGATTCACGGCGCGACCACGGGAACGGAATTCAAAATGCAGGTGAGGGCCGGTAGCAAGCCCCGACATGCCAACATAACCAATGACTTGTCCTTGTTTTACATAGGTGCCTTTTTTAATGCCACGGGCAAAACTGCGCATATGTGCATAGGCGGTAGAATGTTCACGTGTGTTATGTTGAATAAGGATAAATCGGCCATAGCCACTCTTCCAACCTTTGAATTTTATTCTGCCATTTCCCAGTGCGTGAATCGGGGTGCCACTGGGGGCGGCATAATCTACACCGCGGTGGGCACGCGTATAACCCAGAATTGGATGTTTACGTTTGGTGCGGAAACGGGAAGAAATGCGTGAAAATTTCACTGGTGCTTTGAGATAAGTTTTTTGCATGCCTTTGCCGTCAGGTGTGTAATAATCGACTTTTCCTTTGGCATTTAAATATCGAACGGATTCAAATTTTTTGCCCTGATTGACGAATTCGGCAGCAAAAATGCTGCTCTCCAGCATATTACCTTCATCATCAAAACGTTCTTCATAAACCACGCGAAAGCTGTCACCACTGCGTATATCACGAGTAAAATCGATATCCCAGGCAAAAATTTCCACCAGATTCATAGTGGTGCGTTGATCCATGCCAGCTTTCTCGGCACTGGCAAACAGACTTCCGTGAATGGTACCTGTTGCCAGGCGGTGGCGCGTAAGGATTTGACGTTTCTGTATCTTACTCTGCCAGTTACTTTCGCCACTGTTCTGGTGCAGATACAGTTGCTTCTTAGCATCAATATTATAGAAAATATCGGTGCCGGAGCTACTGTCTATGCGTTTGAAGGCATTGCCAATATTAATATTTTTTAGCTTATAACTGGATTTGGCAGCGTTCACAATATAGTGAGTATCTGTTCTGGTGAAGCCGAGGCGTGTAAGAACGCTAACCGCATTATCACCAGACTGGACACGTACGAGACGTTCTTGTGGCGATTGATTATTAACGGTGCTTACATCTGCAGTTAGCCATTCGGTATGTTCAATGCTCATGCGGGCACGGGCATCCTGACCTGCGCCACCAATAAAGAGCAGGATGAAGATGAATCCTGCCAAGGCACCAAACAGGGGATACCAGCGTGGAGATGGCAGATGTAGATGTGGTATTTTCAGGCCTTTTGTCTTAGGCCGCCGTGTGCGCGACTTGTGGGCCGGTACTTGATCTGAAAAGTCATGTTTGAACGCGTTGGACAAGCTGTATCTCCTTTGCTGACGCGAATCTAAGTGCGATGCATTGCTTGTCAAAGATTGAAGCGGCACAGTTTGGCATTAAAGAGATTTGATAGAGGGGTTATTATGCCGAGTTTTGATATTGTTAGTGAAACAGATATGCAGGAAATGACGAATGCAGTGAATCAGGTAGATAAAGAGATCACCACGCGTTATGACTTTAAAGGTAGTAATGCCAGCATAGAATTGGGTGAAGATTCTATCACAGTTGTGGGTGATGACATTAACAAACTCAATGTTGTGACTGAAATCTTACGTGCCAAATTGGTACGCCGTAAGCTTGAGCCATCATGTTTGGAATATGGTGACCCGGAAGATGCCAGTGGTAGCACTAAGCGTCAGGTTATTACAATCAAGCAGGGTGTGAGCACTGATCTGGCTAAAAAAATTGTTAAACTTATCAAACAGGAAAAGATGAAAGTGCAAGCCTCTATCCAGGGGGATCAGGTGCGTGTCACAGGGAAAAAACGTGATGATCTACAGGCTGTGATGGAGCTAACGCGTGGTATGGATACGGATAGACCATTATCGTTTACGAATTTTAGAGACTGATTTTTGTTTGCTGCAATGGCTGGAAAAGTATTGCCGCAATAAATAAATGGGCCTCTGTATCGTAATACTATTGCCTGCTTTATAGGGAATTATCCGGAGTGAGGGTTTACGAATGATGAAACCTTCAGTATGTTTACTGGTCTTTGGTATCATCATTATTTGGGGGTGCATGTTATGGATATTGATGTGATTATTATTTCCGTGTTAATTATTATTGCGGTGGGTTCAGCTTGGATTCTTTTACGGAGCGGGGCAGAAAAAAATATTTATGATCCGAATGATATAGATATGAGCACTGATTTTGATCCTAAACATGATCATTTCAGTAAAGAACATCTGGAAAAGTTAAAGCAGAAGGAAAATAAGAAGCCGGGTTCTACAAAAAGAAAGATCACTCCACCGGCGGCTGTAGCTGTAAAAAATCGGGAATCAGAAATTCATTCTTCATTTGAAGGGCTGGATCATCTGAAAAAACCGATGCAGATAGAGTCTCAGCAAACGAAGGGACATAAAAATCGCAGAGAAAGTATAGACCGCCGGGTTGAAGGGCGGAGACATGGTGAAAGACGTTCTGCTCAGGACCGTAGAACCTGAGCGTTGGTTTTTTATCCAGGGAGATGCTGAACTTCAGTATTTCCCATGAGAACCAGCATAAGCTGAATATTGCTTACAGAATGAGTCTATCTTACCTGCAGATATTGATTTTAGAGTGGTTACTGTGAATAAATGGTGGGTTGAAGATATTTCATCTGTTTACAGGAAAATAATCACTGCGCTGGAGTAGGCTGATGCCCCCAATAGTACCGGATGAATTTCCACTTGATAATGACCTGCTGTATATCAATCACGCTGCGGTTGGTGTTTGGCCGAAACGTACGTGTGATGCAGTCAAGGCATTTGCCAATGAAAATATGTATCGCGGGGCAGCAGACTATCCAGTCTGGATGAAGACCGAACGTGCATTAAGAGGGCGCCTCAAACGTTTATTGAACGCTGCTTCACCTGACGATATTGCACTGGTCAAAAATACCTCGGAAGCACTCTCCCTGATTGCCTATGGGCTGGATTGGCAGCCGGGCGACAATATCGTTTCCACCAATCAGGAGTTTCCATCTAATCGTATTGTGTGGGAATCCCTGCATGGTCTGGGTGTAGAACTTCGTTTGGCTGATGTCAGTGCCAACGACAATCCGGAAGCAGCCATGATGGCCCTGTGTGATGAGCACACCCGTTTGATCACAGTCAGTTCGGTTCAGTATGGGTCAGGTCTGCGCATGAATTTGAATTGTTTAGGGGCATTTTGTCGGGATCATCAGATTCTGTTTTGCATAGATGCGATCCAGAGTTTAGGGGCGTTAGCGTTTGATGCTCAGGCATGTCAGGCTGATTTTGTGGTGGCTGATGGTCACAAATGGATGTTGGGGCCGGAAGGGCTAGCGGTGTTTTATACGCATCCTGAATCACGTAATCTATTGAAGTTGCATCAATATGGCTGGCATATGGTGGAACGGGCAGGGGATTTTGATGCGCGTGAGTGGAGTGTTGCCGATTCCGCCCGCCGTTTTGAACCGGGTAGCCCCAATATGTTGGGCATCTGTGCACTCAATGCCAGCCTTTCTCTATTTGAAGATGTCGGCATGGTCGAGGTAGAAAAAGCATTGCTTGAAAATGCAAGATTAGTGATGGCATGGGTGGAGTCAGAACCGCAGCTTGAATTGATTTCACCAGATCAAGAGGGGCGTTTTGCGGGCATTGTGACGTTCCGTCATGTCGATCTGGATAAAGCAGGGCATGCGGCGCTGTATCGCAAGCTGATGGCATCCGGTGTGATCTGTGCCAACCGGGCAGGCGGCATACGTTTTTCTCCGCATTTTTATTCTGATCTGAGTGCTATTGAGTCTTTGGATTTTAATATAGTCAACAGTGAGGGAAACCCTCAGTAAATGGCACAGCGTTTGCTTTTAACCTGTCATCGTCTGTTTCATGATCGGTCCAAATCCCACAGGTGAAATCAGCTCAATGTGAACCACTCCGCGCTTTGCTGCATATTTCTCAGTTGCGCAAATGTAGTGAAAGTGAGGGCCAGCTTTGCCCTTTGCTCCGATCTTCAATGTTAAGTGATACGTTGCCATCAAGACGCACCTATTCCTTATAAAATTGAAATAGGTAACGTAAAAAGTGGAACTAAAATAAATTAAATCTGCATGGGATTTTAAGGGCTAGCCCTTAACGCGCCGTTTCTCACTTGTGAGAAACGCCTAAGCGCGCTCTTACGCAGAGGGCGTTAAAACAAAAAACACATACAGTGACATATCGGCGACATTTTTATGTAATTTAGTGTATTGCATCAAGGCTTTGAAGATCACTTAAAATGTTT
>JAUZQJ010000109.1 GCA_030951045.1 Mariprofundus sp. | reverse complement strand
CCTGTCATGGCAACAGACCTGCGTGCTTCTGCCTCCCTGGTATTGGCAGGCCTTGCAGCAGAGGGTGAAACAGTTATTTCCCGTGTCTATCATATTGACCGTGGTTATGAACGCATTGAAGAAAAATTAAGCAAACTTGGTGCACGTATTAAACGGCACAGTGCCAGTGAAAACTGGATGAAGGGAGTACAACCGGATGTCTGATTCAAGACCGTTAACCATCGCCCTGTCAAAAGGCCGCATTCTAGAGCAGACCCTGCCGCTATTACGGGCTGCCGGTCTGCATCCGGCCGAGGATGTACAAACCACCCGCAAATTGATGGTGGATGGAGATTGTCACGGTGAAAAGGTACGTTTTCTGATTATCCGCGCGGCTGATGTCTGCACCTATGTTGAGCAGGGCGCTGCGGATATGGGCATTGCCGGTCGCGATTCACTGCTGGAATATCGCCCCCACGTTTATGAACCCCTGGATTTGAAAATTGGCCGCTGCCGTCTATGTGTGTGTGGCCCAAAAGCGTTGGTAGAGGCAGGTACGCCTGAGCGAGGTAGCCGCATTCGTGTTGCCACCAAATATGATAAACTGGCTTCGGAATATTTTCTAGCCCAAGGCATACAGGCTGAAATCATTCATCTTTACGGCTCTATGGAATTAGCACCACTGGTTGGCATGGCAGAACGTATTGTCGATCTGGTTGAAACTGGTGGCACATTAAAAGCCAACGGCCTGATAGAAGAGACAACTATGTGTAACATTTCCAGCCGCTTGATTGTGAATCCGGCCAGTTTTGCTACACGCAAACATAGTATTCAATCGATTATTGAATCGCTGCGTCAGGCTGTTGAGCTGTCTGAACAAACAAAATAACAAATAGTCTAAAAGACAGGTAAGGAACAGAGGAAAAAAGATATGATCAACATTCTCAGACTGGACTCAAAGAACAGTGAATTCACCAAACAACTCGATGATTTACTGTGCAGAGAAGCTGATACCGGTGATGATGTGCAAGGCTTGGTTGCTGGCATCCTTGCTGATGTAAAAGCACGTGGTAACGCTGCACTATGTGATTATACCGAACGTTTTGATGGCTGGGCCTGTACCGGTGAAAGCATTGAAATCACCCGTGAACGCATGCAGGAAGCCTGGAACGCAGTGTCCGATATGGATCGTGAATCGCTCACACTCGCGGCTAATCGTATTCGTGAATATCACATGCATCAGCAACAGGATGACTGGGAATATACCGATGATATTGGCATGACACTGGGTCAAAAAGTTACGCCGCTTGATCGTGTTGGTTTATATGTACCCGGTGGCAAAGCGGCATACCCCTCTTCCGTATTGATGAATGCCGTGCCTGCTGAAGTAGCCGGTGTAAAAGAGGTCATCATGGTGGTTCCAACGCCGAATGGTGAAATCAATGAGCTGGTGTTAGCCGCTGCTTATGTTTCCGGTGTACAGCGTGGTTTTGCTGTCGGAGGTGCCCAGGCTGTTGCTGCATTGGCTTACGGTACAGAGAATATTCCAGCCGTCGATAAAATCGTTGGCCCTGGCAACAAATATGTAGCAGCTGCCAAACGACAGGTCTTTGGTACCTGCGGCATTGATATGATTGCCGGCCCTTCTGAAATCGTAGTGGTCGCCGATGGTGGAAACCCTGCCTGGATTGCAGCTGACTTTCTCTCACAAGCTGAACATGACGAGGCTGCACAAAGTATTTTAATTTCCACAGATAAACATCTGCTGGCTCAGGTGGCTGATTCTATTGAAGCGCACCTTTCCGTATTGCCACGCGCAGCCATTGCCCGTGCATCAGTGGAAACGCACGGTGCTTTGATTCATGTACAAAATTGGGATGAAGCTGCTGATGTAGTGAACATTATTGCGCCTGAACATCTGGAACTGGCTCTGGAAAACCCCGAAGCCATGTTACCGGCCATCAGACACGCAGGTGCAATCTTTATCGGTCATTATGTACCAGAAGCACTCGGTGATTACATAGCAGGCCCTAACCATGTACTCCCTACTAATCGCACCGCCCGCTTCTCTTCTCCATTGGGCGTATACGATTTCCAGAAACGCAGCAGTGTTATTCGCGCGACCCGTGATGCAGTTCAAAAGATTGGCCCTGCCGCAGCCCATCTGGCTCACCGCGAGGGCTTACAAGCACATGCCTTAACCCTTGAATTGCGACTAAATGACAAATCATAAAATCAAAAACCATATATCTATTGAGAGCCATCTCCTCACAGTAATGTGCGGCGAACAAACAGAGTGCGTACAGGTGAAAGTACATTGATAAGAAAAGATATTAAATCTTTATCCGCATATCACGTACCGGATAGCTCCGGCATGATCAAACTGGATGCGATGGAAAACCCATTCAAGCTTCCTGAATCTTTAACAGTAAGCTGGGATGCGTGCCTTAGTTCAGTGGACATTAATCGCTATCCGGATGCCGATATGGCTGAGTTACGCACGAAGATCGCACATCACGCTGGTGTAAATGCGGATCAGATCCTGCTTGGTAATGGTTCTGATGAAATCATTCAGATGATTATCATGGCGATTGATCCCGGTACCTGTGTGGTACCTGCCCCCACCTTTGTGATGTATGACCTGATCTCTCGCTGGTTTAAACGCCCAGTTGCCACCGTACCTCTGGCTAATGACTTTAGCCTGAATGCCGATCAGTTTTTACAGGTGTGTGGACGTGAAAAAGCTGAAATTGCATTTCTTGCCTGCCCGAACAACCCAACAGGCAACCTGTGGCCGGAAGAAACTATCGCCAGAATAGCCAATGGGTTTGATGGGCTGTTGGTCATTGATGAAGCCTATGGGCCATTCTCTGAACGTAGCCACACACACCTTGTGGCCTCCAATGTATTGGTACTACGCACCTTTTCAAAATTAGGATGGGCCGGTTTGCGACTGGGTTATGTCATTGGTGAAGCAGACACCATTGCCCACCTGAACAAGGTGCGCATGCCATACAATATTAATGCACTGACACAAGCTGCCGCCTCCTTTTTACTGGATCACTTTGATCTATTTGAAATGCAAGCCGCCGAAATCAAAAGCGAACGTGAACGCATGTTCAAAGCACTGCAGACATTCAATGGCGTGCATACATTTCCATCACAAGCTAATTTCATTCTGATGCAAGTACCTGATGCCAATGCACTCTTTGATCAGCTCAAAACACACGGTATCCTGATCAAAAATATGCACGCCTCTGGTGGCTTGCTGAGCAACTGTTTGCGTATCACGATTGGCAGCAAGGATGAAAACGATGCAGTGTTGGCTGCAATGGATGACATTATCAATGGAGTTTCAGCATGACGCGAATAGCCAGTATTGAACGCAATACCAAAGAAACACAAATCAGCTTATCTATTAATCTTGATGGCACTGGTGCTTCCGAACTCAATTCCGGCATTCCCTTCCTTGATCATATGCTCGAACAAATTGCCCGCCACGGTCTGATTGATTTAACCATCAATGCCAAAGGCGATCTTGATATTGATGCCCACCATACGGTTGAAGATATCGGCATCTGTCTTGGTGAAACCCTGCGTGAAGCGATCGGTGATAAAAAAGGAATTGTACGGTACGGCCATGCTTATGTGCCACTGGATGAAGCACTCTCGCGTGTAGTACTCGATTTCTCCGGTCGTCCGGATCTTGAATATCATGTCGATTTCCCTAAAGAAATGGTTGGAAACTTTGATGTCGATCTCTTTAAAGAGTTTTTTCAAGCCGTCGCGAATCATGCCAGAATCAGCCTGCACATCGATTCACTACGTGGACGCAACAACCACCACATTATCGAAACCGTGTTTAAAGCGTTTGGTCGCGCCCTGCGTATGGCTGTGGAAAATGATCCCCGCCAGAGTGGTATCCCATCTACAAAAGGAGCATTGTGAGTCAGAAGTAAGACCGTCAGGAGTCGGAAGTTAGTGATTAACGTCTTACCCCTCAGCGATTCTCTCTTACCCCTCACTACCCCATTATGATTGGACTAATAAATTATGGCATGGGCAATCTACATTCGGTTGCTAAAGCACTGGAGAAAACCGGCAGCAGCGTTGAGCTGGTGGATAATGCTGAATCACTACTGAACTATGATCGCATCGTATTGCCCGGTGTTGGTGCCTTTCGTGATTGTGCTTCTGCACTAAAAGAGACCGGCATGGATGCAGCACTGAAAGAAACTATTGCTTCCGGCACCCCTTTTCTTGGCATCTGCCTTGGTATGCAAATTCTGATGGATGTCTCCTATGAATTTGGTCGTTATCCGGGGCTAGGTATTGTCTCCGGAGCAGTGAAACATTTCCCGGCAGATCACCCTGAACGCGGATTCAAAATTCCGCATATGGGCTGGAATGATGTTATTTTCTCATCGGAAAAAGAGATACATCCGGTGCTTGCGCCCTTAGCCAATCAACAGGTCTATTATGTGCACTCCTACTACTGTGCGCCAGAGAATCCCGCCCACCTGTTGGCCGCCTGCTCCTATGGTGATCACCCCTTTGCCGCTGCAATCGGGCATGATAATGTGGTCGCAGTTCAGTTTCACCCGGAGAAATCCCAACGTGCAGGACTGGCGATGCTGGAAGCTTTCCAACAGTGGAAACCGTGAAGTTATTGCATTAGCTCGCTGTTCAACCGGGCCTTTTTGTAAAACTCAAAAAAGTTAAACCCCATCAAAAACTAGTAATAACAATCACTTAACACATAGTTAACAGCCATATTTGTAACATATGCTTATGTAATCTATGTCACATTCGCCTTGGTTATCAGCACTAACATTGCCGCATCATATTTGTGGGAGTCACTAATGAAGATGTTTGCATGGATTAGCAGTTTAATATTTATCGGGGTAGTAGTCAGCGGGTGCAGTGAAAGTACTGCCGATCAAAGCAATGCGCGCTCTGCAGAAATGGCAGTCAATAAAATGGCTGCAGTTCAGACCGCCCTCGATCAGGTTCTTGATGCTAGAAATGCCATCAAAACAGCCGATGATAATAAATTATTAGCCGTTGAAGATGCCGAAATAAAGCGTGAAGCGGTTCGCAATGCCATTGCAATGGCAACAGAAGAATCAGAGGCCCTGAAAAAAGAAGCCGCCATGAGAGCTGCCTGGGCAAAAAAGACACATGATCAGGCAACAGAAACCAGAAACTTATTATTAAAAGCTGCTATGGAACAATCGGATGCAAAAGCATTGCTGGCTGAAAAAGAGAAAGCACTCATAGATATTCGCATGTTGAATGAACTGCATCAGAATGATGCCAAAGCGGCCATGTTAGGTAAGTTAAATGCAGAGAAACAACTGGCGGTGGTTCTTGAAGCAGAAAGACTCGCCTCTCTTTCCATTCATCTGGTTACGCCAAATGCAGACACTGATCACAATATGCAAATGCAGCCCAGCGCTGAAACAACTGCGGAATTAAAAAAGGACCTTGTGAATACAGTGGCTAAAACTGAAGTTACTACCAAAAAAACAGTTAAAAAACGGGCGCACAAGGCAGCAAAGAAAGCAGATCTGAAACTGGCAAGCAATGCACAACGCGGCCATGGACTGGCCCAAAAATGCCAAAGCTGTCATAACTTTGAACCCAATCAGGAAAAGAAATTCGGCCCTAATTTGTTCAGTATAGTTGGCCAGCAGGCTGGCAAGTCCCAGGATTACAAATATGGAGCCTCACTGGCAAAGGCCGACTTCACATGGAATGAAGAAAACCTGACGGATTGGATTTGTCATTCTGGAAAAAGCATTAAAAAATTAACCGGCAACAATTACGCCTCTACAAAAATGTTACCACAACACATATGTGGTCAAGATGCTAAAGATGTTGTGGCATACCTTCGTACCCTTAAATCACAGGCATCTATTAAACGCAAAACAGATAGCTAAAACGTAGTTCATCGTTTATGCCCTAGTGATGCACCCGCAATGTATTTGCGGGTGCATTTCTTATGTATAATCGTCATCATTGGCCGCATGAAAAACACAAACCCATTTGAACTTATTCCCGCTATCGATTTGAAAGGTGGCCACTGTGTACGCTTGAAACAGGGCCGTATGGATGATGCCACCGATTATGGTGATGATCCTGCCGCTATGGCTGCGCACTGGCAGTCTCTGGGTGCTAAACGCCTACACGTTGTAGATCTCGATGGTGCTTTTGCCGGCAAACCCGCCAATCAGGACGCCATTCGCGCTATCTGTGCAGAGATGACCATCCCTGTGCAACTCGGTGGAGGTCTGCGTGATCTCAGCATGATCGAAGCAACGCTTAATCTCGGTATTCAACGCGTTATTTTGGGTTCTATTGCGGTTTCGAACCCAACGCTGGTGGAAGAAGCCTGCAAAGCTTTCCCCGGGCAGATCTGCGTCGGTATTGATGCCAAAGGTGGCATGGTTGCTGTTCACGGTTGGGATGATGTGACTGATGTGAGTGCTATTGATTTGGCACTTAAATTTGAAGATGCTGGTGTGGCATCGATTATCTACACCGACATCGCCCGTGACGGCATGATGACTGGCCCGAATATTCAAGAGACCGTCAATCTTGCCAAAGCTATCTCCATTCCTGTCATCGTATCCGGTGGTGTCGCCAAAATGAATGATGTCACAGCCTGTGCTGTGCATATAGGCGATGGCATTTGTGGTGCGATCACCGGCCGGGCTATTTATGAAAACAGCATCGACTTTGCCGAAGCCATGAGGATCCTGAAATGAAAACAATCTTAC
>JAUZQJ010000108.1 GCA_030951045.1 Mariprofundus sp. | reverse complement strand
TGCCACTATTGTTTGGTGGTGCGCTTGTTGGTACGGTAGGGGCACTGATCGCAACGGCCAGAGTTTCATCGGGAGAGATACCAAGTAATTGACGCGTGGATATAATCGCATTATGTTGCGCGGCTAATTGTAGTGAGCACATTGGGGGATCGTCTAATGGTAGGACAGCGGTCTCTGACACCGTCAATCGTGGTTCGAATCCACGTCCCCCAGCCAGACACAAAAAAAGAGCCCCAATCGGGGCTCTTTTTTTGTGTCTGCTGTGGAACTAAGATGAGAACCATTTGGTTCATAGCGCACGTCCATGTGCGCTACCCTTACAGGGCGCTTAATGCGTGCAATGATGCTGTCCTGCATCATTGTCGATAAATCGGCAGGAGCAAGTAGCGGCGCTCCCACTACGCGATAGTGTTTTGTTAATTTGAACGAGCAAAGCTCGGCCCGAAGGGTGAAGGAGGTGGATGCTCTGAAAACAAAGCTGCAGGACGCAAGCTTTGAACGAGCAAAGCTCGGCCCGAAGGGTGAAAGGCAGGAGCCCTGAATAATCCACGTCTCCGGCATATCAGTGATCTCTCTGTTTTTTGTTATTAGTAAAACTGTGTTTTGAAGCCATGCAGTGTGACGGCCCCGAAAGGCATGGGCTAAATGATTTTGTGTATAGAACTTAAAAAATCTATTTTACATGTTGGGCATATACTATGATTGCTTATACCCCAGGTAAATGAGGTGGTTCGAAATGTGACTGCCTCAAAATGATCAATTGCGGTCAGTTAGAAATATTAAAATATGAAGGCCTGGCCTCGTTTTCGATTCAAAAAATCTTCACATTTTTTTAGATATTGGTCTATAATTTAATAGTGACCAATATATATTAATGAGTAGGTGCTTAATGAACAGTTTTCTTTCCCAGCGTTTTCAAGTTTTCATTGGAGTGATTATTATTATCATACTATTGATCCTAATGAGCCTGGTTAATAATTGATTCAAGCAGATGAATATATAGTAGGAGCCTTTTAACGGCAGAGGCATCTTCGGTTTAACCAACAGAACATCAATATATACTATTCACTCATAACAACATCATAACACCTGGGGCCTAAGCGAATGATAGGGCGAAGCTTAGTTATTGTTATAAAAGATTGAGGGTTATGAATACTCCGAAAAATTCCCGTGCGCTAAGACAGTTTCCAGACCCTCCTACATGAAAAACATTTAATATTTAATTAATGCCTCTCTAAGCTTAGCTCCTTAATGTTTGCCGTGTCTGGCGCTACTCCTCCCTCCCCTCCCTAGTGTTTCGCGTCAGACATCAGGCCCTGACATCCGTCGGGGCCTTTCTTTTTTGTGTAGTTCTTCTTCATCAGCGCGAATAAAACCATTTTTTAATAACCTTATTTACTTTGCTGGCTGGAAGGGGGTGCAATCGCTGATTCAGTTAGCTACACTGCGGCGCTGTTTTATGTATGGAGGTTCGGTATGCCTTGGAGCGACCAGAACGGTAACAATAAAAATCCTTGGGGTAAGCAGGGTGGTGGTAATAACCAGACCCCGCCTGACCTTGATGAAGTGCTCAAGCGCTTGCAAGAACGCTTTGGCGGTTTCTTCGGCGGTGGTGCCAGCAATGGTGGCGGCTCCGATGGTGGCGATTTCAAGCTGAATAAAAGTGCGCTTACAGCTATTTCAGCAGTGCTTTTTGTTATCTGGATTGCGTCCGGTTTTTATATGGTGGCGGCAGATGAAGAAGCTGTTGTATTGCGCTTCGGTAAACATACTGCGACAACTGGCCCTGGTTTGAACTGGGCAATTCCTTATCCGGTTGACCGGGTTGAGAAGCTGCCGGTAACACGAGTACAGCGTCTGGAAATCGGTTTCCGTCAATTTAGTGATGGCTCCACGCGTAAGCGTAATAACGAGTCGCTGATGTTGACCAAAGATGAGAATATCGTCGATATCTCGTTTATCGTTCAATATAAGATTAAGAGCGTAGAGGATTTTCTGTTTAATATTGATAGTGCTACAAAAACCGTGCGTGATGCAGCTGAATCTGCTATTCGTGAAGTGATTGGTCGCACCTCTATTGATGATGTACTGACTACCAAGAAAGCCGAAGTGGAAGTCGAAACGCAAGAGTTGATTCAGAGTATTCTTAATGGTTATGAAGCTGGTATCTCTATCAGTACCATTAAGCTGCAGGATGTTCAGCCGCCAGAGCGTGTGATTAAAGAGTTTAAAGATGTGGCATCAGCACGTGAAGATAGAGAGCGTGCTAAAAATGAAGCACAGGCTTATGCCAATGATATCATTCCAAAAGCCCGTGGTGAAAGTAAGAAAATGGTGCTTGATTCGGAAGCTTATGCCAAAGAAGTGGTTGAGCGCGCAAAAGGTGAGTCTGAGCGTTTCGAATTGCTGTTGACTGCTTATAAGTTGGCTCCTGAAGTAACCCGTAAACGTCTGTATATGGAAACGATGGAAGAGGTTATGACGAAAGCCGATAAGATCATTATTGATGGTGCGGTTGCTGGCAGTGTGTTGCCATATCTCCCATTGGATAGAACCAGTGGCAAGGTTGAGGTGACAAAATGAGTCCAAAATTAACAATGATAGCCATTATTCTGGGTGCTGCTGCTGTAGTGCTCAGCATGAGTACCTATGTAGTAGATCAGCGTGAACAGGCGCTGGTATTGCAGTTCGGTAATCCAAAAGCTGTGGTGCAGGATGCAGGTCTACATTTCAAGCCGCCATGGCAGAGTATTGTAACATTTGATAAGCGTCTGTTGGAAAGTGATGTGCCGCCAAATGAAGTGATCACCAAAGATAAAAAATCCATTATGGTGGATAGTTATGCACGCTGGCGCATTACTGAACCATTGCAGGTCTATCAGGTGGCACGAACTCAGACTGGTGTGAAAGCCCGTATGGACGATGTGGTACGTGGTAAAGTACGTGAAGTATTGGGTCAACATACCTTGCATGAGATTGTATCCGGTGGTGAAAAAGAAGATCTGCGTATTGCGCTGATGAAGTCGATCCGTGACCGTGCTGATGCTGGTGTGCAGGAGTTTGGTATTACCGTGATTGATGTGCGTATCAAACGTGCTGATCTGCCACAGGAAAACTCGGAAGCAGTGTTCCAGCGCATGAAGGCTGAACGCGGCCGTATTGCCAAAGAGTATCGCTCTGAAGGTGAAGAAGCCGCCAGAGAGATTCGCGCTGAAGCTGAAAAGATTCAGAAAACGCTATTGGCAGAAGCCTATAAGAAGTCTGAGATTGTGCGTGGTAAAGCTGATGCAGAATCGACAGCTATTTATGCCAAGGCATACAATAGAGATGCGAAGTTCTATTCCTTTACCCGCTCTCTGGAAGCATATCGCAACGCGATCGGTACCGATACGCGTCTGGTGATTTCACCGGATTCTGAGTTCTTCCGCTTTTTCGAGCAGTCACGCAAGTAATCTGATTTAATCAGCGACTGTTTACATGGATGATCTTTGGACAGCAGTGGGCCTGGTGTTGGTATTGGAGGGAGCGATCTATGCGCTGTTTCCGCAAGCGATGATTAACACCATGCGTAAATTACCGGATATCGCTCCGCAGGCTCTGCGTTTGATGGGCTTGCTGGCAGTTGCGATTGGTTGGCTGGTTGTCAAATGGGTACGAAATTAATATATAGGTTTTAATATAAAGCTTATGTTGTTACATAAAAAAGGCTCACTTACGCAGGTAAGTGAGCCTTTTTTATGATTACTTCAGGGTGATGACGTGATTAAAAAGCCTGTGCCCCGGATGGTGCAGGAGTAGGGCTTGGGGTGATTACTACTTCATTGTTCTGCGTAGCTGAATCAGCAGGTTTATCGATCACGGTGTTTGTATCAGCTGTAGTTGTTTCAGTCTTGTCTGTTGTTGCAGTACCCAGCAGTTCAGAAAGTACTGATTTAGCACTGCTGGTATTCGCTGGAGCACTGTTTGTCAGTTTGTTCGTTGCTTCGGTTGTTTTAGCATCATTTGCATTGGTAGTGACCGGGCTGGTTGCGGCTGGTTCATCAGCGCTTGTGTCACTGTGCTGTGTTTTGATGACGTCACTGGCAGCTGGTGCTTCAGTTGCTTCAGGTGTCTTTATTTGATCACCAATATCGGTCAGGTTTTGTAAGATACTTTCCACTTCAGAGATGGCTGCTTTGGTGCCTTCTTCTGCCAGATTGCTGATATCCCGGATATTTTCCAGCGCTTTTTTGAGTTTTGTTTGCACCATATTTTCTCGGTTACTCTGCACTTGATTACTTAATGTGCTCAATTGATCGCTGATATCTGCGGTTTTGGTTTCCAGATTTGCAACCTGGGACTGCATAGCGCTGTTGTCATGGGTGCTGTTGTTGGCGTATACCGCATATCCAGCCAGCAAGAGCGCTGCTATAGATATATATAAAGAGATATGGGGACTGCAGCGGCAACTTTTTGAACTGGAATGCTCCTGCTCTGTTGGTTTTTCTGTGTTGTTGACGTTGATTTCGCTGTCTATGTCGCTCATGTGAACTCCTTGGTATTTAATTCGCGTACATGCATAAGATATAATGATGCATGCTGATGTCTATAATGACATGCAAGATATCCGTTTGCGAAATGATGTCCGTGATCTGTCTCACTGTGCCGGGAGGCTGGATGGCTTATGAGAATCTACCCGGCAATTGTTCCTGATCGTTACAATTTTCCTAAGTCAGACAGACTCCTAGCGGTATGCAATTGACGATGCCATGATTCGCGTGGTTGAGATTGGATGATTGAGGTGAGTATGAATATTCAGGAACAGATGGAACTACTGAGTCGCGGGGCGTTGGAAATATTGCCAGCCGGTAGTCTTGAGGCAAAGTTGAAACTTGCTGAGAAAGAGGGGCGCGCATTGCGTGTGAAGGCAGGGTTTGATCCGACAGCGCCCGATTTGCATTTGGGGCATACCGTTTTATTAGAAAAACTCAGGCAGTTTCAACAATGTGGCCATCAAGTGGTGTTTCTGATTGGTGATTTTACCGGCACCATTGGTGATCCGACTGGTAAAAATGAGACGCGTCCACCTCTTACGCCTGAAGAAGTGCTGGTGAATGCTGAATCCTATAAAGAGCAGGTATTTAAAATTCTCGATGCTGAAAAAACTGAAGTGCGCTTTAATTCCGAATGGCTTGGTAAGTTATCTGCCGCTGATCTGATTCGTATCGCAGCCAAAGCGACTGTAGCCAGAATGCTTGAGCGCGATGATTTTGAAAAGCGTTATAAAGGCGGTCAGTCGATTGCCATTCACGAATTTCTCTATCCGCTGGTGCAGGGTTATGACTCTGTTGCGCTTGATGCTGATGTGGAGTTGGGCGGCAATGATCAGAAATTCAACCTGTTAATGGGGCGCCAGTTGCAGGGCGCGTATGAAAAGCCACAACAGGTGATCTTGACCATGCCGTTGCTCGAAGGTTTGGATGGCATCAACAAGATGTCCAAATCACTGAATAACTATGTCGGTGTAGCTGAGTCGGCCAAAGATCAGTTTGGTAAGTTAATGAGTGCATCCGATGATCTGATGTTGAAATACTATGAACTGCTTACCGACCGTGATCTGAATGAGGTTAAAGCCATGCATCCAATGGAAGCTAAGAAAGCATTGGCTGCTTTAATCGTGGACCGTTTCCATGGTGAGGGGGCAGGGGCTGCCGCGCGTACAGGTTTTGAAGCGCAGTTTACCAAGAAGGAAATTCCTGATGATGTGCCTGAAATGACGCTGTCATCCGAGGATGGTGCGTTGTGGATTATCAAGGCACTGTCGCAATCGGGCTTAACAGCATCCAACGGTGAGGGCATGCGCATGGTCAAACAGAACGCACTCTCCATTGATGGTGTGAAAGTGACCGACAAAGATTACCAATTACAAGTCGGTGGGCCATACTTGATTAAGCTCGGGAAACGTAAGTTTCTCAACCTTTCTATCGAAGATTAAGTGTAGTTAATAATAAACTCATTGACGGCAGGAAGCTTGGCGCTAATGTCCGCCGCCCTGACGAGCTGGGGCCGGTCTGAAAAGGCTGTTACCAACGCGAAAAAGGTAGTTTAAATATAGGTGTTGACGGAGCGAGTTTGCTCGCTATTGTTCGCCGCCCTCGACGAGACAAGACGACGCTTTAAAGGCATTATCTTGTCACTGAACAGGGAGTTTAAACTGGGTATTGACGTACCGGAAACTGGCGATAATGTTCGCCGCCCTCGACGAGATGAGGTAACGCTGAAAGGCATTATCTGGTCACTGTTGGGAAGTTTCAAATAAGGTATTGACGTACCGAAAACCGGCGCTAATGTTCGCCGCCCCTAGCTAGGCAATGTGACAGTGATGTGACACGGTGAAGCAACGGGAAAAGCTTAGTTTGTTCTTTACAATTAGTGATTTTTATTTGAACTGTGGATGTGTCGGATCTTTCTAGCATTGGTTAGATCGACTCTGATACATAAACAGTTCGTTTTTTAAACGTTAACGTTTATATATTTGAGTTTGGTCTATGT
>JAUZQJ010000107.1 GCA_030951045.1 Mariprofundus sp. | reverse complement strand
AGTGAAGACGGAGAAAGCAGTAAGAGCACTGACCAGGTGGCAGTGACGCAGGCCAGCAGCATAATATTGCAATCTATCGATGTTGAATCCCACTATGTTACCAGTGGAACGGTGACCTCGGATCACCGAGTTTCGATCAGTTCGCGTATTTCAGGTTATATTCGCAAACTATCCGTGCGTGAAGGGGACCGTGTGAAAAAAGGTCAGGTGCTGGTACGTGTTGATCCGGTCAATGCGAAACAATCACTGGTTCAGGCTGAGGCGGCATTGGCCAATGCAAGGTCTGATCTGAAACGTTATGAACTGCTTTATAAAGAGCATGCCACCAGCCAGCAACAGCTGGATAAGGTGCGTCTGCGTTACAAGGTTGCACGTTCTCAGGCTGCTCAGGCGCGTAATCAATTGGGCTATGCTGAGGTGCGTTCGCCGGTTAATGGTGTTGTGGTTGAGAAACGCCTGAGTAAAGGTGATTTAGCTCAGCCAGGAGCAATGATTTTAACATTGGAAGACCCTGCCAGTTTGTTGGTGGAAACCTATGTTTCTGAGCAGTTTGTCAGCAGCATACACATCGGTGATACTGTTAATTTGGAAATTCCCTCAATACAATCACACCTTATAGGCACTGTGCGTCAGGTAGTTGAAGCTGCAGATGCGGTATCCCATCAGTTTCTGGTCAAAGTTGCACTACAGGCGGATTCGGCGGTACATGCCGGCATGTATGTGCAAATAGGTTTTAGCACTGGCATGCGCAAAGCAGTGATGGTGCCCTCTGCGGCCGTCGTTGAGCGTTCAGGTTTGCAGGGCGTGTACATTGTTGATGCGCATAAAATTATACATTATCGACAGGTGCGCACAGGCGAGACATCGGCCAATGACAAGATAGAGATCTTGGCTGGTTTGCGCGATGGTGATGTGATTGCCTGGGATGGGGATCCTCTCTTACAGACAGGCATGAGCCTGCAGGCGAAAAAATAATGTCCAATCAGCCACCGTTAAATATAGCAGGCCGCCTCGGCAAGGCAGCGATGTTCACCAATTTAACGCCGATGATCAGTATTCTTATTTTTCTAATCGGCGTGATTGCACTGATGGTAACGCCACGGGAAGAAAATCCCCAGATTGATGTGCCGGCTGCTAATGTGTTTGTGCAGATGCGGGGGGCTTCGCCGCAGGAAGTGCAAAATCTGATTGTACGACCAATGGAAATGGTGTTGCGTGAGATGACCGGGGTGGATCATACCTACGGCATGGCTATGGATTCAATGGCTGTTGTGACGGTGGTGTTCAAGGTTGGAGAAGATAAAGAATCAAGCCTGTTGAAGCTCTATGATCGTATTATGCATAATCTTGACCGTATTCCGGCCGGAGCTTCACAGCCGCTGGTCAAACCGTTGGATGTCGATGATGTACCGGCATCAGTAATTACGCTTTCATCGACGGAGATGGATGGCTTGTCCTTGAAGCGACTGGCTGAGCGCGTACGTGATCAACTCAGTCCACTGCCAGGTGTGTCGGTGGCCAATATTATTGGTGGCCGTGATCATGAGATCAGTATCAAACTCGATCCGGTCAGGCTGGCGGCTTATCATATTGCACTGGATCAGTTGCATCAGGTATTGTTATCAGCCAATACGGGTGGACCTGTTGGTTCGCTGGTGGGCAATAATAAGGAGACAAAAATCTGGTTGGATGGTTATCTCAAAACGGCGAATGAAGTCGGTCAACTGGTGGTTGGCGAGTGGAAAAACAAGCCGATCTATCTAAAAGATGTGGCGGATATTTCCGATGGGGCCAGTGATGTAGAGCATTTTCATCGCATCGGTTTTGGTGCCCATCATCTACCTCAGGGAGCGATAGGAGAGCCTGAATTGCCGGCCGTATCCATTACACTGGCTAAGAAACGTGGCACCAATGCCGTGGTGGTGACGCAGGCCATTGAAGAGAAATTGAATGCACTTAAAGGTGATTTTATCCCCGATAATGTGCAGGTAAATATCACCCGTGATTCGGGTAATCGTGCCAATGCAGCAGTAAATATGCTGATTGAGCATCTCGGCATTGCAATCGGTACGGTGATTTTGATTCTGTTGCTGTTTTTGGGCTGGCGTGAAGCGGCTATAGTTACCCTCAATATTCCGCTGATCCTGTTTGTGGTGCTGGCAATTGGATTGCTGGCAGATCAGACGATTAACCGTATTACCCTGTTTGCCCTGATTTTAGCACTTGGTCTATTGGTAGATGATGCCATCGTGGTGATCGAAAATATTCATCGCCATCTGCACAAGGGTGTGAAATCCGCAAAGGACAAAGCACGCCTGATCGTGATGGCGACCAATGAAACGGGTAAACCGACCATTGTTGCTACCATTGCAGTGATTCTGGCATTTGTTCCGATGGCATTTGTGACCGGTATGATGGGGCCATATATGGGGCCGATTCCATTCAATGCGCCGGTAGCAATGGCTGCATCGCTGGTGATTGCCTATATGTTTACACCGTGGATAGCGCAGCGCTTTTTACCGACTAAGATTCAGACGACTGATTCAGTTCATGAAGATCATGCGACGAAAGATTGGGTTTATCGCAGTTATGTGCGGCTTGCTACGCCGTTGATTGAATCACCGATTGTACGCAAGTTATTCTGGCTAGTGACGCTGGTGCTGTTTGTGGCTGCCATGATGCAGCCTGGTTGGCAGTTCTTACGTCCTGCTGGAATTAACGGCCCACTTACGCCGGGTACGGTTGAACTGAAAATGTTACCTAAAGGTGATAATAATACTTTTAATATCACCATTGATCTGCACGAAGGAGCCTCTCTGGAAGAGACGGATCGCGTGGCGCGTGAAGTGGCTGATGTGCTGAGAAACCATCCGATGGTGGTGGATTATGAGACCTTTGTTGGTCAGGCCGGCCCCATTGATTTCAATGGCATGTTACGTGGTGCGGTACTGCGTAAGGGAGCGAATCTGGCTGATATACGTGTCAATCTGGTGGATAAACATGATCGTTCCATCCGTTCTGATGCCATCGTGCTGGAACTGCGTGACTTGTTAAGTCCGGTTCTAAAAGCCAATCCGCGTGCCAATATCAAGCTGGTGGAAGATCCACCGGGGCCACCTGTACGTGGTACACTGTTAGCTGAGATTTATGGGCCTGATTACGACACCCAGCGTGCATTGGCTAAACAGGTGCGCAAAAAATTTGAGGCGACCTATGATGTTGTTGATGTCGATGATTCAGTTGGAGACGAACAGCTACAGTTGAATATTCACGTGGATAAAGAGCGTGCAGCGCATCTTGGTGTGGCAACATCACAGGTAGAAACTGCCCTGCACGACTTTTTACAGGGTTATGATTTTGGTGCTATCCATACGGATGATGAGCGTCATCAGGTAAAATTACATGTGCGCCTGCCCAAAGCGCTGCGTGCGCATGCAGAAGATTTGCACCGTATCTATGTGTCCGGTTCGCAGGGTGCTGTGCCGCTATCTGCATTTGCTACTATTGAAGAGAGTGTGGCCTCCAAACCGGTCTATAGTAAAGACGGGCATCAGGTGGTCTATGTGATGGCCGAACCGAAACAGGGTTCGCAGGTCTATCCACTTCTGGAGATGGATTGGGCCATTGATGGCACTGAAGTGGTGCCCGGGGCTAAACTCAAAACCGGGGGTATGCGCTTTACCAACACTGCACCTGATAACACTTTTGGTTATCACATGCTGTGGGATGGTGAGATGCGTCTGACCTTGGATGTGTTTCGCGATCTGGGTGCGGCCTTTATTGTGGCGATGGTGCTTATTTACCTATTGATGGTGGCCTATTATGGGCAGCTTATTCTACCGATGATGGTGATGGCACCGACAGCGCTGACCATGATCGGTATTTTTCCGGGTCATTGGATTACCGGACAGCCGTTCACCGCGACATCGATGATCGGCATGATCGCTCTGGCTGGCATTGTGGTGCGCAACTCCACCCTGTTGATTGATTTTATTCTTGATTACCGCAGCAAGGGTTTCTCAGTGAAAGATTCAGTTCTGGAAGCTGGAGCTGTGCGTGCTCGTCCAATTCTGCTTACAGCACTGGCTGTGATCGCAGGTACATCTGTGATGATAAGCGATCCGGTGTTTGGTGGTTTAGGTGTATCGATGGCCTTTGGTACGCTGGCAGCCACGATCTTAACCATGTTTATCACACCGTTGATGTATTACCTGTGGCAACGGGAAAAGGCATGAGTCAAATGATTACCTCGATCCCTCATGGGAGTTTTTCTTGTGTAAACACCCTCACCTTCAGGACACAGAGTACGTAGAGGGAAAAAAACAGAAAAAAGGATTTTCTCTGCGTCCTTCGCGTCCTCAGCGGTGAAAAATTTTAGATTTTGATAGGAGTTCAACCATGACAATTAGTCGCATGATTCGCATTATCGCAGGCACATTTATCCTGCTCAGTATTTATCTTTCTACACGCTATAACGGAGTGAACTTCATGGAGCCTACATGGCTCTGGTTCACCGCTTTTGTTGGAGCAAATCTGCTGCAGTCTGGTTTTAGCCAATGGTGTTTGATGGAAGTTATTCTGTCTAAACTGGGTTTCAAACACGGCTGAGACGTTTGTGTCCAGTCAGGAGTATGTAGGACTGAAGGTAGCTGTAGCGAGCGGTTGCCGAGTAATAACGTATAAGTCCGACATACTTCTAAACAGTTGATAGGTACAGATGGTGCTCTCTTCCCTCCCTTCCTAGTTGGCATGGTCTGTGCCTGTCTTATTAACATAACGATCTTTCAGGAGTTGAAGTAAAAATGGAATTTATTGAACAAAACATGGTGTATGTTGTATCCGCTCTCTTGATTGCCTGGATATTATGGAAGCGTGTGCTTGCACCAAAGCTGGCCGGAGTGAAATCACTCTCCGCTGCTGATTACATGCAGTTTCGCCATCAAGAACATATCTTGTTGGATGTGCGACAGCCTGCTGAATGGTCTTCTGCACATGCCCAAGATGCGATGCATATGCCGCTTTCTGAAGTAGGGGCACATATGCATGAAATAAGCCGGGATAAGCCTGTTGTGGTGATCTGTGCATCGGGTAACCGCTCTGCTATGGCTGCAACGGTCTTGGCCAAAGCAGGATTTGATATGGTTTACAATTTTTCCGGAGGTATGGGCGCTTGGCAGGGTGCTGGTCTGCCGACGCAATCGGGTGCGTAAAAGGTGACACTTTCTCTGTGGTTGGCGGCTCCGTTGATCGGACTACTGTTGTC
>JAUZQJ010000106.1 GCA_030951045.1 Mariprofundus sp. | reverse complement strand
TGTTGCTGCGGTTGTCGTATTAGGATATACGCTGTTATCATTGAAGAATACTTCAAATACTGTCTGAAGGGTGCGCATGTCAGACTGTGCTGCTGCGTTGAATGCTTTAATACGGTAGCTTGAGAACTGTGGAATAGCGATCGCAGCCAGAATACCGATAATGGCAACAACGATCATCAATTCGATCAGTGTAAAGCCTTTTTCTTGTTTGAAGATATTAGTCATAAGATTGTTTCTCCTGTTGATGTTATTTTGTCACTTTCAATATATAGTGATGGGTGTGTTGGAGCAATGTGTATGCCAAACAGAATGACTATATTCTTTGGTTTATTATGCATGAGTGACGATAAGTGTCACCTTTACCTGTCCTGTTTGGTCAGTTTCGGATAATACATATTTTTACTGACAAGTTAAGGGAATGCTGATTAGCTTGGCGAGAACAACAAAGGTGAAATAATGGCTGTAAAATTATTTAAGTTAAGAAATGTACCGGATGATGAAGCGGAAGATATCCGGCAGCTGTTATTGCAGCATGAGATAAGTTTTTATGAGACAGATGCCGGAGGCTGGGGTATTTCTGTGCCTGCGATATGGCTTCATGATGAGGACTGTTCTGAGCAGGCCAAGGGTTTAATTGAGGCCTATCAGCGCGAAAGAGCTGAGCACGCACGCACTGCCTACCAATTGCAAAAAGAGCAGGGAGAACAAGAGACAGTTATCGATAGGATTAGACAGCAGCCTTTGCGTTTTGCACTGTTTATGGTGATGGGTTTGTTTGTGGTCTATGTGAGCTTGGCACCGTTTGTCGACTTTCTTCAATAAAACTATAGCGAGGTGTTGATCTGTTGTCGTCCTGGTAAAAGCCAGTTCGTACAGATAAAAAAATGCGGTTTTGTATGTGCTGAATAAATCTGCGCTTCCCTATCTGAAATATTGCATCTCCGGGTAAGTGCGTAGAGAAGCGTGTCTTCACCTTTTTGTTGTATTGGCTTACTATTAAGTCATGAATATTACCTACCTGCTGTTAATCACTCTGTTGTCTGTACTGCCTCTCTCTGCACAGGCCACTGATGATCTGGGTGAGCAGGTTCAAACAGCACAACAGGTGACTGCCCGCGATCTGGTAAGGCGGTTACAGGATCGCTTGCGATCTGATAGCAGTATGACCAGATATAATATGCGCATTGAAACAGCCGACTGGCAGCGTGAAGTGGAGATGGATGCCTGGGATGATCGTGCTAAAAAACGTTTTTTTATTCGGATACTTGCGCCAAAAAAAGATAAGAACACCACTTGGCTGAAAAGCGGTGGAAACCTTTGGATGTATCTGCCCAAACTTGAGCGCGATATCCGTATTCCTCCATCGATGATGTTGTCCAATTGGATGGGCTCTGATTTTACCAATGATGATCTGGTGAAGATGGAGTCTGTGGTGGAGGATTATACCCATCGGGTGCTCTCTGAGCAGGATGGTGTGTATGCCGTTGAATCAATACCGCGCCCCGATGCGCCTGTGGTATGGGGTAAAATTGTTCGTCTCATCAGGCATGATGCGATGCCCTTATCTGAAGACTATTTCGACGAACATGGCGCACATATACGGCATCTGGCCTTTGATCGTATTCAGATGATGGGAGGGCGTGAAATCCCGACACGCTGGATTATGCAAGCCGATGATAGCCCAGATAAACGTACGATTATGATACTGGAAAAGGTCACGTTCGATGCAGTGATTGAAGAAAATATCTTCACACGCAGGAATATGCGCCACTAATGTTGGCACTGGCCTGGCGCAATGTATTGCGCAATGGACGCCGCAGCTTGATCACTATCTCCGCTGTGGCACTTGGTCTTGCATCGTTGATTTTTTTATGGGGTTTTAATGATGGGGTACACAACACCATGATGCGTAACCTGCAGCAGGTGATCGTTGGTAGTGTGCAAATCCATGCCGAAGGTTTTTTTCACCACCCTAAACTGGTGAAAACCGTGCCGGATGCACCATCGGTTATTAATATTATCAAAGAGAGTGGTGTTGATCAGTATGCGTATCGTTTGCGTACCTTCGCGTTGGCGGCTGGTCGTGAAACCTCGGAAGGTTTGATTTTACTGGGAATAGAGCCTGAGATGGAAGGTCGAACAACACGCATTGATCAGAAGGTGGATCGGGGGCGCTTTCTTCACAACAATGAAGAGGCGGCATGTGTACTGGGTGAAACTACGGCTCGTAACCTGAATTTAACCTTGGGTGATGATGTGGTGTTGTTGACCGAAGACCTGTATGGATCGCTGGCAGCAGAGAAGCTCACGCTGGTCGGCATTATTTCCAGTGGGGAGATGGGCATTGATCGTGGTTTGGCGATCATACCACTTGGCTTTATGCAGCAGATGACAGGTATGCAGGGCAGGTATTCTGAAATCGTACTGCAACTGCCGACCGACCAGCTTGAATCAACTACTGCTCAACTCAAACAGGCATTAGCAGCGAAGAGTGCAAGCTATGAAGTGCTGCGCTGGTACGATATGTATCCGATGATGAAGCAGTGGGTGGAGTTGGAAAATGCTTTTTATTATATATTCCTTTCTATCGTGCTAGTGATTATTGCAGCAGGCATCATGAATACAGTCTTGATGAGTATGCTGGAGCGTATGCGTGAATTTGGCGTGATGATGGCTTTAGGCTGCGGGCGTGTGAAAATGGCAGGTATGGTGGTGGCAGAGTCGTTACTACTTGGTGTTGCAGGTATTTTGTTGGGCGCACTCATCGGCTTGGCGTTGGTCTATTATTTTCAGACGGCGGGTATTGATCTTTCCGGTCAGATGGATTCGATGGCACGCTTTTATATCAATCCGGTCATTCATACGGAAATTGATAGCGAACATTTATGGGATACGGTACTGGCGGTGCTGGGGGCGACACTGGTGGCTGCAATATGGCCCTCTATTCGCGTGGCAAGGCTTGAGCCTGTGGAGGCTATCCATCATGTCTGAGGGAGCCCTGTCATTATCTGTTTTACCGCAAAGGTCGCTAAGTTGCGCAAAGCAAGATAAATCAAGTTCAGTGATGAATGAGCACATGTTTTCTAATGTTCTCTCTTTGCGTGCCTTCGCGAGCTTTGCGGTTCAATGTCTTGGGGGTGCAGATGGATAATCTGTCTATTTATCTCAAGCTTGGTTGGCGCAATCTGTGGTTTCATCCTTTGCGTACAGTGCTTACATCGGCGGCGCTTGCTGTTGGCATTGCCGCACTGACATTTCTTTCCGCCATGGATGATGGCTGGATGCAGCAGATCAAAACGAATTTTGCACTGACGGTGACCGGTCATATCCAGATTCATGCGGCAGGCTTTGAAGATAGTCGAAAATTGTCACAACGCATCGAATCACCAGAGCAAGTGATAACAAGCATAAGCAGTGAGGCTGGGATACAGGCAATAGCGCAACGCGTGCGCGTATCTGGACTTGCATCCAGTGCCGGTTCCAATGCCGGGGCGTTTATTTATGGCGTAGAGCCAGAAAAAGAGAAAGCTATAAGTCGATTGGCCTCATTTGTGAACAAGGGAAGCTGGCTACCGGATGGAGATGAGCGAGGGGCTGTACTGGGGGATGTGTTGGCTGATCGTTTGAGTGTTGCCATGGGCGATAAACTGGTATTGATGGCTGCGGTTCCCGGTGGTGATATTGCTTCAGAGGTGTTCAGGGTGCGTGGATTACTGCATTCAGGTGTGATGGAAGTGGATGATATGATTGTCATTGTGCCATTGAAAACAGCACAGCATTGGCTAGGTCTGGGGGGTGCCGTCACCGATATTGTGATTCGTGCCGACAGTTTTGAGCAGGTGACGCCGATGGCCGATGGCATCAAATCTATGTTGTCAGCACAGGTGCTGAATGGAACTGATCACAAGGGGCTGTCCTCTGGGCAAATATTAGAAACCTTACGCTGGAATGATATTGATCCGATGGCTGAGCAGTGGGCCGATTTTGCCGATGCATATACGTGGATTGTACTATTGATTGTGATTGTTGTGGTGCTGGTTGAAGTGCTCAATACGATGTTGATGAGTATGCATGAACGGGTGCGCGAATTCGGCTTGATGGGGGCGCTGGGGGTAATGCCGGCTCAGGTGTTTGCCATGGTGATATGGGAGACGGTGATTCTGGTGTTGATCGGCGGGTTGGCAGGTTTTGTGATCGGTGGTGGTCTGTCACTATGGTATGGCCAACAGGGAATTGATTTGTCCCAGTTCGCGGTGGCATTTTCGTTTATGTATATGGATCCGGTGATACACCCGGTACTGGAGCTCGATAGCATGTTACGTATCTTGGGTGCGGCCATTATCGGGGCAATGATTGCCGGCTTGATCCCGGCCTGGAAAGCGTCAAAGCTAGAACCAGTCCATGCGCTTAGGGAGTTGTAATGTCTGATACATTGATTTCTGCAAGTGGTTTAACACGTTATTATGAAAGTGGTGAGATGAAAGTTGCAGCGCTTGCCGGTGTTGATCTGACTATTGAACGTGGGGCATATGTTGTGCTGGCGGGTCGATCCGGTTCCGGTAAAACAACATTATTGAATATGCTCGGTGGCCTGGATCGCCCGGATACCGGAAGCCTTGTGATTGCCGGTGATGATGTGTTGGTGAAATCGACATCAGAGCGGGCAGCGTTTCGTTTGCATCACCTGGGTTTCGTGTTTCAGTCTTATAATCTTATCCGTGTGTTAAGTGCGCGAGAAAATGTCGCGTATGTGTTGCAGTTACAGGGTATGGAAAAAAAAGAGCGGTTTGCCCTGGCCGATCATTGGATGGCTGAGGTGGGGCTGCAGGGGTTTGAAAACAGACGGCCGGATCAAATGTCGGGTGGTCAACAGCAGCGTGTGGCAGTGGCCAGGGCGTTGGCTTCTAACCCCGATCTGGTGTTGGCGGATGAACCAACCGCCAATCTGGATTCGCATACAGGTGAATCATTGATGGCTCTGATGCGCCGCTTGAATGAGCAGCAGGGTACAACGTTTGTGATCGCGTCGCATGATCCGGCGGTGATCGCCTCTGCTCGTACATTGGTGAATATGCAGGATGGTCAGATTGTCTCAGTTGAGGGCAAAGATATCGAAGCAGTTAAAGGCGATACAGTTAGCTAATGGTGGGCGCTGTGTTTTCGAGGTGCTCAATGCGGTTGTCTTTTAGGGGTAAAATTTTAGCTCTTTTTTATGCTGTTGTGTTATGGGCTACACCTGTTTTGGCGGTGGATCTTTCAGGCCAGTACACCAATCTACTGTTTCAAACGCAGGATACGCTTGGCAATAGCCGTACTACAGACCTTAACCGCTTGCGCCTGCAGGTAGAGGGGGAGAGTGAAACTGGGCCGGGCATGATGCGGTTTCATCTGGTCTATGATCATGAGCTGTTGTGGGGCGCTATGCTGGCTGATCCTGTAGTGAATGCCGGGCTGAATAGACCTGATGCAACGTGGCTGGATGGCAGTATGACTCTGACTCAGTCCCGACATACAAACTGGAGACATGCATTGTATCGTGGCTGGGTTTCTTATGATGTAGCAGATGTCAGCCTTAAAGTGGGTCGTCAGCGCGTTGCCTGGGGGTCAGGCCGTATCTGGAACCCGACAGATCGTTTTAATCCAGTGCAGCCTACTGCACTGGAGCTGGATCAAAAGCTGGGTGTGGATGCAGCTGTATTGCAGTGGAATTATTCTCATAGTGCGTATGTGTTGGCTGTCGCTTCACCTGCGAGTGTGGCCAATAGTGCGGTGCGCAAACTGGCCTTGAGGTGGCAGGACACATGGGGTGATTTTGATCTGTCGATGATGATGGGGCGTATTGCTGATGAATCTATCCTGGGTATGGATGTGACGGGCAATTTGAGAGATGCAGGCGTACGCGTGGAATGGATGCAGGCTAAAAATCCACGCGAGGGTGCTTATGGGCAAATTGTTGCTGGCCTTGATTACACATGGAATAATAGTTGGTTTCCCAATGGTTTATATACGGCCATCGAATACTTTTATAATGGGGCGGCAGGTTTAGTGGTGAGTCAGGATCGCATTGGTGGGCTTTCTAATCATTTGCTTGGTGCGCAATTGGCTTATGACCTCACGCCACTTTGGCGTGTCGAAATGTTGTTTATTTCTGATATGCAGAAATCCGGTTCGTTCACTATGCCATCTCTAACATGGTCCGTTGTTGAGAATGTTGAAATGCAATGTTTTATCCAGTTACCTCAGGGTAAAGCGGGCAGTGAATTTGCACGCCTGGAAGCACTGTATGCTGTTCGTGCCGATTGGTATTTTTAATAGCCCTTAGTGTTCAGGATAATGTAGCGGATCTTGTTGGCCAAGGTCGCTAAACCCCTGTTGTCTGAAGAAGCAGGAGTCGCAGTGACCACATGGTGCGCCATCAGGCAGAGGGTCGTAGCAGGAACGCGTCAGGCCATAATCCAGACCTAGTTTGAGACCTAAAGCGATGATTTCGGATTTCTTCAGGGTAATCAGCGGCGCTGCAATTTCCAGATCACCACCTTCACTGCCAGCCTTAGTACCTAGCAGGGCGGTGCGTACAAATGAATGCATAAATTCAGGACGACAGTCCGGATATCCGGAGTAATCCACAATATTGGCTCCGATCACTAAACGTGTTGCCTGTACAGCTTCTGCCAGGCCTGCAGCCAACGATAGAAAAATAAGGTTGCGAGCTGGCACATAGGTGCTGGGAATCTCTGCTGTATCAGCATGGTCTTTGGGTACGGGCATATCCGATGTGAGTGCAGAATGACCGATGCTACGTAGATCAACCTTTATCACACGATGATCGGTGACGCCGAAGGCACGTGCTACCAGTTCGGAGGCCTCCAGTTCAATACGGTGGCGCTGACCATAATCAAAGGCGACAGTGTGGCATTCCCACCCTTGTTCTTTCACCGCCCATGCCAGTGCAGTGCTGGAATCCAGACCGCCTGAAAGTAGGACGACTGCTTTTTTGCTTGTTGTATTCATTGTTGTGTACCCATAAACCTTGTAGTTAAACGCCTTCGGCTTGCGAGCCCCAGATCACTTTATGCATTTGCATCTGCATGCGGACTGGCAGACGATCCTCTAATAACCATGCGCATAAATTGGCGGCTGAAATATCACCCCATGCAGGAGATAGCAGGACAGGCACATCATCCAGACCAAGTTTGTGTTCACGGATAAAATCACGTGCCCACTCATAATCACTGCGATCAGTCAGTACGATTTTTATTTCATCACCTGCGACAAGATGTTGCAGGTTTTGCAGGTGATTGCGTTGTACTTCGCCGCTGCCCGGTGTTTTGATATCGACAATACGGCGAATGCCAGCCGGTACCGATGCTATGGAGTAAGCGCCGGATGTTTCCAGTTGCACGAAACAATCCAATTCGGATAAGCGTTTTAAGAGTGTATTGCAGTGACGTTGTGCCAGTGGCTCTCCACCGGTTAGCAATACCAGCGGGCGATTGTGTTGTTTCACCTGATGTATAATCTCATCCATGCTTATCCATTGACCGCTATCGGTTGGAATGGCTTTGGGCGTGTCACAATAAGTACACCTGAGTGGGCATCCTGCCAGGCGAATGAACGTGCAAGGCAGGCCGGCCAGAGTGCTTTCTCCCTGGACGCTGTCATACATTTCATACATTCGAAGGCGGTACGAAGAAGCAGTTATTGCGGATTCTCCGTAATGGCTGTTTCAGAGGGTTCAGGAGAGCTTTTTTGTGGAGCTTCCGGGCTAGCTGGTAGATTGGATAAGGCAGAGCGCGCTTGTTCAGCGAGACTGGAATCTGCATGACTCTGAATCAGGTGTTGGTAATAATTTCGGGCATCAGTGTGCTTGTTTTGTTGTTGGGCAATTTGACCGAGCTTGAGTAAAGCACCGGCATGTTTGACGCTGTTGGGATAGTGGTCTGCCACATATTTAAAAGCATTGTGTGCTTTGGCATGATCACCTTGGGCAAAACGTGTTTCACCAAGCCAATACCAGGCTTGATCAGCATATTCGCCATTCGGATAGGAATCGAGTTGTTGATTGAATGCCGTAGATGCTTCGTCAAAGCGACCGCTTTTTAGCGCCAGATAAGCGGCGGTATAGGCGTTTTTTTCAGCCTCTGCCAACGCTGCACGGTCAACTGCTGGCTTAATTGGAGCGGGAGTCGGTGCTACAAGGGGCAATTTGGCAATAGGTGTTGGATGCTTAATGGTGGCTTTCTTAGCCGGTTTTTTGAGCTTTTTCTTCGCGATAACTTTTTTTGGACGGTGTAATTCTTCTACATGACTGGATAGTGAAGCAATGGTTGCTAAATGCTGAATGTTCACCTGCTCCAGCGCTTCAATTTTTTGTTGTAAGGTCTCAATTGCAATGCTTTGCTGGTGTAAGCTGTTGGCAGAAACCTGCTGTTCATGTTGAATGGCTTGAATATCAGATTGTATCTGAGGTTTGTCTTGAGGCCAGTTGATCTTTTTATCACCACTGGCACATGCAGTTAATACAGTTGCACACAAGAAAACAACGGCCAGCGGATGAACCGCTAGCCGTTGTTTGATATACAATGGATCATGATGCATGAAGCGTGTTTTTAACGGATAACAATGTCACCCCGACGGTTTTGTGCCCAGCAGGCATTACCGCTGCCGCTACATGCTGGACGTTCTTCACCAAAAGAGACGGTGTCAACATTGCCGGCATTTACACCGCGAGCGGTCAGATAGTCACGTACGCTGTCGGCGCGCTGCTGACCTAGGGCCAGGTTGTATTCACGGCTACCGCGTTGGTCGCAGTTGCCTTCGATGGTGATTTTAGTAGAGCCATTTGCATTTAACCATGCTGCATAAGCTTCCAGAGTGGCTTGGGCTGCACCATCAAGTGCTGCGCTGTCGAATGCAAAATGCACTGCAGTTGCAGACGGTTTAGCTGCGTCACTAGAAGTGTTAACGCCGTGAGTAGAAGGGGTTGATGTTGCGCTGCTGTGTGTAGGTGCAGCGTTGGTGTTGGAATCAGTGCTTTCTACCACATGTTTATTACAGCCAGCAAATAGCATTGTTGCTGCTGCCAAGGCGATCATGACGGTTTTAGATTTTGAACGGTTTGTGAACATAAATTTTCTCCCTAGGTAGATTGTGATGTCGCATAGTGACATTTGGGTGATTTCAGTCAACCCATTGCTTATTTAGCTTGGTGGGGTGTTTGCCTTTAATGTCGTGACCATGCTGGATCAGATGCATCAATATTACTAGAAGTGATTGCTTCTGCCTTGCCTCCCCAACTTGGGACACGGTAAATGCGACGTATATTATATTTCTCTACCGAATACAGAAGCATCTGGCCATTGGGTGACCAGGTCGGCGATTCAATACGTTTTTCCTCTGCCAGATAGCGAATATCAGACCCGTCAATACGTACGGTGGCGACGGCAAAAGTCCAGCCTTTCTTCGAAATCATTGCGATTCTGTCTCCCAGAGGTGACCACGAAGGGGAGGTGTTATAACTACCTTTGGTGCTGACCAGTATGGTTTTTCCGCCCGAGACGGCCTTGCGATACACTTGCGGGCCACCTGTGCGGTTGCTGACAAATGCGATCGACTTGCCATCCGGTGACCAAGTTGGGGTGGTATCGATGCCTTTATTGTGGGTGAACTGGCGCCATGTTCCTTTTTTGATGTCATAAATATGAATGTCGGTGTTGCCAGTGTAGGAAAGCGTTGCGGCAACAAAGCGGCCATCGGGTGAAAATTCTGGCGTGCTGTTGAGGCCTTTGAAATTGCCAAAGGCTGTTCTTTTACCACTGCGAAGATTGAAGAATTCTAGTCTGGGGTGGTTGCCAACATAGGTGTTGAGTGCAACCAGGTGACCGTTTGGAGACCAATCTGGAGAAAGCAGCAGGGTGAAATTTTGACCAACGGCCTGTTTGTTGGCGCCATCCTGATCCATGTAAACCAAATCAGAATACTCACCGTGTTTGCTTACATATAACACATGGCTGGTGAAATAGCCGGGGATGCCCAGTGCTGCTTTATAAATTTGGTCTGCGACACGATGCGCTAACACGCGCATATTCGAACTTGTTCCTTCTACGCTGAGTGCGATCAGTTTTTTATTGCGGAATGGATCATGCACCTGGATGTTGACGGTGACTCTGTCTGTTTCAGATTGGTGAATGCTACAGAGTGCAAGGATTTCTGTTCCTATCAGTGTCCAGTCACTGTAATCAATCTGCTGCATTGCTTCAGCGGGGCTGGCGATAAAGGCCATGGGATCAATGATATTAAACGATTGACTGGATGTGAGATCATTTTTGGCAATTTGATATATTAAAAGACGCTGTTTTGTTGCCAGACTGGATTCTGTTGCCAAACCGGGATCAGACTCTGTATTGATGACAAGCGCTAGTTGTAAGGGACGATAATCGGATTGGTAAATGTCAAAATCAGCAGCAAAGAGCTGAGTGCTGAGAAATAGAGATAAGGTAAATGTGAGTATATAACGCATAGCAGCTTTCTAGCGTTGTGGTGGCTGTAAAACAAGGTGGAAGAAATACTACGTTGCTTTTACGGGGCTTGTAGCTTGGTAAGAGAAAATGGTACATCCGTGATTGCCGTGGTCGCTTGATTCACATGTTGGTACGGTGTGTCAGTTGTGTGTTTGTTGTATGATGTGATGATAAATCATACAGTCGCATGTTATCGGATTGTACTTTCCGACGGTGGGATCGAAAAAGGGGAGAAGGCATGCGCAACGTGTCAATGTCTGGCGTTGGAGTTACACTTCGTCCTGATGAATAATTGGTTTCAAAAATGCAATAGGCCTATCCTGATTTTAAATGGGACACTGATGGCTGTCCTGATGATGATGCAAGCGAGTTTTGCTGAAGATGTGTCCGATACGCTGCATATTCAAATTGAAGAGAAGGTTATTTATTGCTCTGCTGAACTGAGTGTGGAAAACAGTGTGTTCAAGCTTCCTATGCAGGATGGCATCGCTGTGGCGACAGAGTGGCATGTGAAAATTGGCAAGGTGCGTCAATATTGGTTGAATGAGAGCATTGGCAATATTACAGTGATGCGCCGTGTTGAACCGGATCTGCTCACACACAGTTGGTTATTGGTTGGTGTATCCAGCGGTATTTCTCAACGTGTGTACAGTATCGATGATGCCATAGCATTTCTTTCCGTTTTGAAGCATTTTCCTGTGTTGGATAGAAGTTTATTACTGACAAATGTACCCTACCGGGCGGCAGTAAACGTTAATATTCATGTTGGAGCAATCAATCAGGCCTGGTGGGCAAGTTTGTGGCCAACAACGGCAGCTTCAATGCTGAAGGATTTCACCCTTCCGTGAATCGAGTGAACGCAATGCGACTGGTGCCTCTGTTAATGGCATCGTTACTGTTAACGGCCACCGTGATGTTGTGGCCCTCCACTAATGGTGGGGGTGGCTTGCTGGCATGGGTAAATGTCAGTTTGATGTTGTTGATGGCCCTTTTGCTGGTTCAATATGGTATTCGATTGCTACGTGAGACAGGAGAACCTGCGCCAGGTTCGCGCTTGCGTGCCAAGCTTGTGATTGCCTTGGTAACGATGTTGCTTGTACCCGCGATGGTGATTCAAATGGCGGCTAGTCAGATGGTAGATAAGGGTATGGATGTCTGGTTTGATGTGCGTGTGGATACATTGCTGGATCGTGCTCTTAATCTTGCTCAGGGTTTTTATGAGCGCGTTGAAAAGGATATGAAACGTAATTTGCTCGATTACATCTCTGATGCTGCGCTATTGGCGGCGGTGACGGGTAACATGGATTACCGTACAAGCAATGTCTATTTAACTGAAATGAGTAAGTCTGAGGGTTGGCAAAAAGTTGAAATTTTTGATGTTAACGAACGGCAAATTGGAGGCGTTCAAGCAGGAGAGCTCACGGCATTGCAAGCCAGTCCATTGAATAGTACAGCCCGCTTGGCGATGCGTTTGGGGCGCGTGGTCACTGAATTGGTGATGCATAAAAATGGAGAAGTCGCGGTGGGTTATGCTCCGTTGGTGGGGCCAGTTTCAGTACTCGGCTTACTGAGGGTAGAGGTGCGCCTGCCTGCTGGAGTGATTCAAAATGCTCGATCTGTAGAGGCGGATTATCGTAACTATCGTCAATTAGAGCGTAATCGCCAAACGATCAGGAGCACGTTTACGCATGTGATGCTCTTTGTCACATTGGTAGTGGTGTTGTTGGCGGGTGTAGTGGCGCTGTTGTTTGCACGTCGGCTGACTGCACCAGTTGGAGAATTGGCTGAGGCATTGCACCGGATTACAGAGGGTGATCTGGATGTGGAAATAGCGCATTCACCACGTGATGAACTGGGTTCACTTGGGCGATCATTTAATACAATGGCCAATCGATTAAAACAAAATGTTGAGGCCATTGAACAGGCTCAGTTGGACTTAACCAATGCGCTTGATAGCAGTCGACAACGCCAGTATGTGTTGGAATCGCTATTGGCGAACCTGCACTCCGGTGTGGTTTTAATAGATTCCGAGCATCGTGTGCGCCTGCTTAATCAGGCTGTGAGAGATATTCTTCAATTACCGAAGGAGTGGGTGCCCAGTGCCGATTTCGCTGAACTTAGTTTGGGCAATATGCATGATATTGGTGACTTTTATGATGAATTGCGCCATCAGGAAGAAGATTATTTGCAGCGAGAGTTTGATATGGCCCTCTCTGAAGGAAGAACGCTGCACGTGTTGGCGCGCGGCGCGCGCTTGAGTGCCAGTGGAACGGCTTTCTCGGGTTACTTGCTGGTGATTGATGATATTTCAGAGTTGGCAGAGGCTCAGAAAAACAAAGCCTGGGCCGAAGTGGCCAGACGTTTGGCACATGAGATTAAAAACCCGTTAACACCGATTAAACTGTCGGCAGAGCGTTTGCAACGCCGTTTTCGTAAACAGGTGGATAATGAGCAGGTGTTTGATGTGTGTACCAAGGCCATTATTGATCAGACGGAACGACTTCAGCGTCTGATTTCTGATTTTTCGACGTTGGCCCGTATGCCTCAGCCAAAATTACGAGAAGTACCGGTAAATACCCTGTTGTCTGACATGTATGAGTTGTTTCATAGCTATCGAAGAATTTCTGTTAAAATTGTTGAAGATGAACGTGCGCTTTGTCAGTGTGATCCTGATCAGGTGAGGCAGGTATTGATTAATCTAATGGATAATGCTGTTTCCGCAACCAATGAAACATGTGCGATTCGCGTATATGCGGTGGTTAGTGATGCGTTTGCCGAATGGCATGTGGAAGATGATGGTGATGGTATTGATGCTGAGAATGCCACGAAACTGTTTGAAGCCTATTATTCAACCAAGTCAGATGGATCAGGTTTGGGGCTGGCTATCGCTAAGCGTATTGCCGAAGATCATGGTGGTGATCTGAAACTGCTCTCTTTCGCTGGGCCTACACATTTTTGTTTGAAATTACCCCGCCATGTGCAAGAGAAGGAGGCGACATGACTGCGCGTATCATGATTGTAGATGATGAAGAACCGATTCGTGATTCCTTGCAGGGACTGTTTGAGGATGAAGAATATCTGGTGGTAAGTGCCGCATCAGGTGAAGAGGCGATTGCCCGATTGCGTAAGCAGCCGGTGGATTGTGTGTTGTTGGATATCTGGATGCCGGGTATTGATGGTTTGGAAACTTTGAATCGTATTCAGCAGATGGATGCGCATTTACCTGTGATTATGATGTCGGGTCATGCCACCATTGATACGGCTGTAAGAGCAACCAGGCAAGGTGCATTTGATTTTGTTGAGAAGCCGTTGTCGTTTGATCGTTTGATGATTCTGGCGCGCAATGCGGTGCAAAAACGCAGAGTAGAACAGGAAAACCGAGACCTGAAACGTCAGGATGTGGTGCATTATAGTCAGCAGGAATTGATAGGGGATAGTGCTGCGATCTCTGAAGTAAGAACATTGATTAAGCGCATTGCTCTCTCTGATGTACCCGTGCTGCTGTTGGGCGAACACGGTACGGGCAAAGCTGTGGCGGCACGTATGTTACATGCTGCTTCAAAAAGAAAAGAAGCACCTTTTATTGAGGTGAATACAGCCAGCGTCGCTACGGGAAGAATGGACTCTGAACTCTTTGGCCATGAGAAAGGTGCTTTTTCAGGTGCTTTGCATGCGCAAAGAGGCAGCTTTGAAGCTGCTCATCATGGCTCGTTGTTTTTTGATGAAGTGACTGAGCTGAGTATGGCGGCACAGGCGAAGGTGTTGCGGGTCCTGCAGGAGCGCGTGATCCAGCGATTGGGTAATCCCACGCCGCTTCCGAGTAATGTACGTTTGATTGCTGCAAGCACTAAAGATCTTGATCAGGCCTTGCATGAAGAAAAGCTCAGGGAAGATTTTTATTACCGTTTGAATGTAGTGTCGATTCGTATGCCTGCACTTCATCAACGCTTTGAAGACTTACCCCTGCTAATGGAGACATTGGCTGATGAGCAGGCCAGAATGTTGGGTGGCGACGCAGTACGTTTTGAAGCCGATGTGGTTGAAGCGCTTAAGTTATATGCATGGCCCGGCAATGTGCGTGAGCTGCGTAACTATATTGAACGCTGTCATATTCTGATGCCAGGTGAACAGATGACGCTGTCAACGATGTTGCCTCCGGATCAATCTTCTACCCAGACTGCTTCAGCACATGCTACATATGGAGAGGGTGGCCGATTTTCTCAACATGTAAGTGATGATGAGGATGTTGAAAATTTTCATGATGCACGTGAAGCGTTTGAACGTATCTACTTACTTCAGCATTTGGATAAACATGACTGGAATATCAGTCGCACATCTGCAGATATTGGTATGGAACGTAGTCAGCTACATCGCAAAATAAAATCATTCGGGCTAGTGCCACCAGAGAAGGGATCCTCATGAAAAATGTTGTAATTTTAGGGGCTGGAGAGGTGGGCTACCATATTGCCAGTCGGCTCTCTTCAGAGGGTAATAACGTATCTGTGGTGGATCAGGATGAAGATCGCTTACAAGTGATTGCCGATGCCATGGATGTGAAAACCGTCTGTGGTATGGCTTCACACCCAAGTGTTCTGGAGCATGCCGGAGCAGCCAATGCGGATCTGTTAATTGCGGTAACCACCAATGATGAAGTGAATATGCTGGCCTGTCAGGTGGCGCATTCACTGTTTAAAGTACCTACCAAGTTAGCTCGTGTGCGTGAACCGGACTATGCTAACTATTCTGGTTTGATCGGTCGTGATGACCTGCCTATCGATGTCATTATATCGCCGGAAGGGGAGGCCGCCAAGGTGGTGATGGGGCGCTTGAATGTATCGAGCGCTCTGGATGCGAGAGAGTTCTTTGATGGCGCTATTCAATTGGTTGAATTTACCGTTCGGCCAAAGAGTAATCTGGCCGGCTTGTCACTGATGGATTTACCTGAAGTCATGGGAGACTTACGTGTGTATGTGGTCGCCCATGAACATAATGGGCGCTGGCGCGTTCCTAATGGTCAAACGGTACTGCTGGCCGGTGATAGTATTTATGTGGCGGTAGCAAAAGAACAGCTTGATCCGTTGATGGGCGTACTTGATTTTGCCTGTCACTCTCCTCAGGGACGCAATGTGCTCATGGTCGGTGGTGGCCACATCGGTTTTATTGTTGCCAAGGAACTGGAGAAAGTTGGTTCTCTGGTGAAGGTGATCGAGTTTAATAAAGCCAGAGCCGAGTGGTTGTCTGATCAATTTGATAACGTTGTTGTGATTCAGGGTGATGCTTTGGATCAGAAATTATTGGAAGAAGAGAACATCGATAAGATGGATGATTTTCTTGCTATGACCAATGATGATGAGACAAATATTCTCAGTAGTTTAATTGCCAAACGTTATGGTGTTCCGCATGTGGTGACGCTGGTGAATCGTTCTATTTACGGGCAGTTGGTGCGCCAAATCGGTTTGGATGTGACGGTATCTCCACGCCTGTCGACTGTGGCATCTATGTTGAGCTTTGTACGTAAGGGAAAAATTCATGGCATGGCGTCGTTGGCCGATGGCAACTTGGAAGTGTTGGAAGCGGAGGCTCTGGAAACCAGTGCTATTTTGAACACACCGCTGCGTTTACTGAATTTGCCTGAGGATACTGTGGTTGGTGCCATTTTGCGTGATGGCAAAGTGATTGTGCCCAATGGTGATATGGAAGTTGAAAGTCATGATCATGTGCTGATCGTTACAACCAGTGCATCGGTTGTAGAAGTAGAGAAGCTGTTTGAAGTGCACTTGGAGTTCTTTTAAACTATGCATCCTTTAGGTGTATTATGGACCATTGGTGTGCTTGTAGCTCTGTATGGGGCAAGCATGCTGGCGCCAGCATTGGTGGCGATCTATTACGATGCGGGACACATCGCCGAGTTTCTCGAAGCTGGCGCGATTGTGATTCTGATTGGTTTGAGCATGATGCGATTCGGCGGCGGAGCACCTGAGCGTTTAACCCATCGTGATGGTTTTCTGATCGTTGCTTTGGCGTGGTTGGTACTGGCATTGATTGGAGCCGTACCGTTCTGGACGACGGGTACGCTGCCTTCGATGGTGGATGCCATGTTTGAGTCTGCTTCTGGCCTTACAACTACAGGTGCGACTGTTTTATCAGGTATTGATGATCTGCCCCGCTCAATCCTATTCTGGCGTTCCATGCAAGAGTGGTTGGGAGGCATGGGAATCATCGTTTTGGCTGTGGCGGTTATGCCGTTATTGGGTGTGGGTGGTATGCAGCTATTCAAGGCAGAAACGCCGGGCCCGGTGAAAGATAAATTGACGGCGCGTGTGACAGAAACGGCTAAGCTATTATGGTTTCTATATCTTGGTATGACAGTCATCTGTGCCATAGCGTATGACCTGGGTGGTATGAATACCTTTGACGCCATTAATCATGCTATGTGTACGGTAGCTATTGGTGGATTCTCTACCCATGATGCTAGTTTTGGCTATTTTGATAGCCCTACATTGAAACTGATTGGTGTCTGTTTTATGGTGCTGGCTGGGATCAATTTTACGCTGCACTTTGCAGCAGCACTGCGTGGATTTTCTCTACGTACCTACTTCAGAGATGAAGAGTTCAGAACCTATATTATCTGGATCGCTGTGTTGGTGATGTTGATTAATTTCTTGCTGCTTTCGAGTGGTGATGATGAGGCCATTGATGTGTTGTTTAATGTGGTTTCGATTGCAACGACAACAGGCTTTGCTGTTAGTGATTATAATCTATGGCCGGCTGGTGCCACGCTGTTGTTATTGTTAACCATGTTTGTCGGTGCATGTGCCGGTTCAACCGGTGGCGGCATGAAAGTGGTGCGTATTTTACTGCTGTTTCGTCAGGGTTTACGCGAAATTCGGCGGCTGGTGCATCCGCATGGCGTCATTCATGTGAAGATGGGAAATCAGCGCATTTCAGCCGACGTCACTGAGGCTTTGTGGGGGTTCGCAGTACTGTTCATTGTCTGTTATCTCATCGTTGCCGTGTTGGTGGCAATCTCAGGTGTTGATATGGTGACAGCATTTACTGCTGCTGCTGCCTGTATTACCAATACGGGTCCCGGTTTTGGTGATGTAGGGCCATATAGTAATTATCAATCTTTACCAGATATGGCGAAATCAGTACTGATTTTTGGTATGCTGCTTGGACGCTTGGAAATTTATACGTTCTTCGTGCTGCTCGTACCAGAATTCTGGCGTAATTGATGTAATTGACCCAGTTCACCACTGTCAGCTTCGCTGACTGCGTTAAACATGCTCGCCTACACAAGTAGGCTGCGCGTGTTTGCCTCGCCTAAAAGCGCCTACTGTTGGTGTCTTTGAAACTGACAGCGGCAATCTGATTCACACATGTTTAAATGATTCTATGGTTAATATGTTTATTGAGGTGTTTTTTTTATGATTGAATTGAATGTGAAAGTAGGGTCTGCGCATACACAGCGTGATGATGCTGTAGTACTACCGTTATTGGAAGGGCGTGAATTAACCGAGTCGGGCAAAACATTGCAGCAGGTTACGGGTAAGGTTTTGCCTAATTTCTTAAGTACATCTGATTGTATGGGCACCTTTGGTGGTAGTAGAACCCTGTATGGTGTGGAAGGCACAGCTACGCAGCGTGTCACCTTGTTGGGTGTCGGTGATGAGAAGAAATTGAGCCTGCAAAAACTGCGCGTGTTGGCTGCAAAAGCTGCCCGTAAACTGGATAGAAGTGGGGCAGCTGATGCTTCCCTCTTTTTGACGGAACTGAATGTAGATGGTGCTTCATTGGCCGATAAGGTGCAGGCGTTGGCTGAAGGTGTGGAGCTGGGGCTGTACCGTTTTGATAAATATAAACATAAGAAAGATGACAAGCATCGTGACCTGAATTCGGTCACGATCATGATTTCATCCGAGCGTGATTTGGCTGAGGCTGAGAAGGCAGTTGCGCGGGCGCGGGCAGTCTCTGCAGGTACGAACTTTGCACGTGATTTGTCGAATGAGCCGGGTAATGTCTGTACACCGGAGTTTCTTGGTGATCAGGCTGCAGGATTAAGTCATGAAAACCTCAATGTCACCGTGATGGATAAAGCAGCCATTGAAAAGGCTGGATTTACCAACCTGCTGGCAGTGAATCAGGGCTCAGCAAAAGAACCGCGTTTTATTATTATGGATTATAAGGGTGGCAAAGCAGGCGATGCACCGATTGCACTGGTGGGCAAAGGTTTAACCTTTGATGCCGGTGGTATTTCCATCAAACCCGGTGCGCAGATGGAAGAGATGAAATTTGATATGTGTGGTTCAGCAGCTGTGCTGGGCATATTCAAAGCGATCACAGCCATGAATCTACCGATCAATGTGCTGGGTATCATTCCATCTACAGAAAATCTGTTGGGATCTGCCGCTTACAAACCGGGTGATATTCTCGTGGGTTATAAAAAAGATATCAGCATTGAAATTCAGAATACCGATGCGGAAGGTCGTATTATTCTGTCGGATGCATTGGCGTATGCCGCTGAGCAAAAACCTTCCGAGATTATCGACTTCGCCACCCTGACCGGTGCCTGTGTGGTTGCTTTGGGCGCGCATGCAAGTGGTCTGTTGGGTACAGGTGAAAAACTTAAAAAAGATCTGAAAGTGTCCGGAGATCATACCTATGATCGTGTCTGGGAACTGCCCATGCATGAGGAATATCAGGAGCAGATTAAATCTGATATTGCCGATATTAGAAATATCGGTGGTCGTGATGGTGGTACGATTACCGCAGCTTGTTTCCTCTCACGCTTTGTAGGTGATGTGCCATGGGCGCATCTTGATATTGCCGGCACAGCCTGGAATATGAAGGGGAATGATATTTCTGCCAAAGGTGGAACCGGTGCAGGGGTACGCTTGGTTGTTGATTATTTGACCAGAAAAGTAAGTTAATCGCTATAGTTTCTTTATCTGTGTGCACAAGCTGACAACTCTTGTGCACACAG
>JAUZQJ010000105.1 GCA_030951045.1 Mariprofundus sp. | reverse complement strand
ACAGACATTTTCGCAATAACATTCAAGGTTAAGCATGGTGATTTATGAATAAAACAGAAACTTCTAATGGATTCACACTGATTGAGTTGATGATTGTGGTGGCCATCATTGGTATTTTAGCATCTGTTGCCATCCCTCAGTTTTTAGCCTATCGAACGGGTTCATTCAACTCATCGGCAGAATCTGACCTACGGAACATTCATTCCAGTGAAGAGGCCTATTATTCCGATAATAATGCATACGTTAACCTGACCCCCACTGAGGGTTATCAAGGATCTCTTCCCGGCCTAGCCAGTGCCAGATTAAGCGAACTAGTCTGCGCATCAGTAACCGGCGCAGCATCTAATGACTTCACTGCGAAAACGCAGCATAAAAATGGTGATGCCACCTACACGACGTCTCAAAAAGGCAATATGTCAGAGACAAGTAAAGCAGTCGGCTTATACGACATAGGCTGCTAAATAAACTGATACTTCAGTGCTATGAATAACACCCCATGCCTCAATCTACGCTAACGCAGTCTCTCCACACTTCGAAGGCAATTATCACCTGCTGGTTAGTTTTTTTTCTATCACCGATTTTTTGGCCCAATATTCTCGATTCATACATTGCCATGGATTTGCTTGCATTCATGACCGCTCTTATTGCTGTTGCAGTCATGGCAACATATCAGGATAAGACTATCCAAACGAGCAATATAATGGCCTGGATATTCTTTGCCCTGCTTATCATTCCAATTTGCATCCAACTGCTGTTCATGGATCTGCGCAATCCATGGAGAGCCTGGCAAATGGCCTTATACATTGCATCGTCATGGCTCATTTTTCGCATGTCAGGCGCATCTGCCGCGCAACTGATTGGCAGTGCCAATTGGAAAATATTATTAGCCTGCATCGGAAATTTTTATGTTGTCTTTGCTATTGCCCAACAGTTTCAATTACCCCTCACTCCCGGTTTTGAGTTATTCCCTATCTGGCAAGATTATCCCAGCCGCTATGCAGGCGTTCTTCTTCAAACCAATATGCAAGGTCTGTTCCTGGTTTTAGTCTGCACGGCACTGTGGTCAGAGTGTAGTAAAGCACAAACATATTTACCCTGGCTTATTGCCTCAATACTTCCTTGTGCAGGACTCCTTGCTACCAGCAGCAGAAGTAGCAGCATCCTTTTAACTCTGGCTGTCGCCATGCTTCTTTTTATAAGCAAGCAAAAAACAACACTATGTATCAAGATACTATCCATCGTAGTGATTGCATTTGGCATCGTTAGTTACTTGCATGCATTTCCCGAATCCGATATACCCACGCTATTCAACCGCTTTGAAACAACAGGAACCCAAATCCGACTGCTTATTTGGGATATGTCGACACGCCTTTTTCTGGAGCATATTTGGCTAGGTATTGGTGCAGGCAACCTCATCTCATACGGAACTGAGATCTTAACGCCCTCCCTCCTACAGCATCCGGAGTGGGCAGACATTGCTTCTACGCAATTATCAGGAGGAAACCTTTGGGCACATAACTCACTGCTTCAGTTTCTGCTTGAATGGGGAATTGCTGGAGGTATCGCAATCATAGGGCTCATAATAATGATTGGGAAAAAGTGTTGGAATATTTATCTTGATCAAGAGTTTAATATTGAATCAGGTCAAACTCAGGCTGGACTAGGGTTAATCCTGATGTCTATCCATAGCATGGTGAGCGTTGCTTTACTGCAAGGTTTTTTTCTGGTTCTTTTCGCACTCTATGCAGCTGCACTATTCACAACAGTACGCGTCCACAATGTTAAGACTAAACCCTCAATTTCTATTGCCTTATTACTACTCCCAGCCATCTTTCTAGCTTACAACTGGCAGTGGTTTACATTTACATTATCAGCTGCCGAGAAAAACATTAACCAACCCATACATGCGGAATCTTTCATTCAACCCATGGCTATCGCTATTGATTCTCCCTGGGCATCCCGAGCAGCCCTTCAATGGTATTTTTTAAAATTACAGACCACTAATGCTTCAAACAATACCTGGATAGGAAGTGAAAACCTGGCTTTTCGATACTGGTTTCAGCATCAAAGCAGCCAGTCTCTACGTTACCGTATTCTTATTGCCCATTTAAAAGGTGATATTTTCACTGAAAAATATTTAATTGAGCTACATAATCAAGCCTATCCAACGCTTGAAGTTAGCCAAAAATTAACTAATCATATAACACTAGGTCACAAACAAGGAGAGCAAATTGAAATCTGGTAGTCAAAAGTACGCAGCTCTCCTTTGCCTATTCTTCCTCGCTGTATCCATTTTCTTAAATGCACTACTCACATCGAGTAGAGAGAATGCAACACGCATTGAACTACAAAGCCAACTACCCTCACCACAACTCTTAGAAAAAATAAGCCTTGGCTACCAGAACTTCTTCGCAAGCATGCTATGGATCAAAACTGTTTCTTATTATGGAAATAGCATTGCTCATGCTGATTACAACTATTTAAATCAGTTACTATTGAACACCATTCAACTGAACCCAAATGCTGAGCATGCATACTATTTGGCATCCTCAGCCATTCCCTGGAACACCAACAACACACAACTAAGTAAACCCATTCTTGAACGTGCCATTCTTCAATTCCCTAACGACTGGCGCTGGCTCTATTATCGCGGATTCAATGCCTATTGGTTTGATCACAACTATGAAGAGGCAGGGCGTCGATTTAGTCAGGCCGCACAAATAGATGGTGCCCCGCCAATCGTCACCAGCCTTGCTTTACGCATGCAAACTGAATCGGGACATATTGATACTGCATTATCATTCCTGAAGCGCCTCATTCTTGATAACCGAGATCCAAATCTCAGCAAACAGCTACTGAAACAACAAAACACGCTTCTCACTGAAAAAACACTTCAGCAAATAGATCAATGGTTAGATACGCTCAGCATCCGTTTTAACAATAAGCGCGATTTAATACAGTTACGCAATAAGGGTTATATGATCCCGGCCAAGCTGGCAGATGGTGGAATAATCATTGTTCATAGCGATGGAACAATCGTTAGTAGCGCCAGCAATCAACGATTTAAAGTGTTCACGCCACCCAAACGCAAGCAAACAACCACAGGAAACAAAAAGCAATGAGTCCAATCTTAGAAGTAAGAGACCTTTCTCTAACGGTGCCTACCGGACATGTCCTCCAGAAACAAAAGCGTATTTTAGATCGGATCAGCTTTGATATTCCAAGAGGGGCATCAACAGCTTACTTGGGGCCCAATGGCGCAGGAAAAACCAGCACATTCAGAATCCTATGTGGCTTATGCAAAGCCAATCAAGGCAACATTTTATACAATGGAAAATCCATCCAACATGGTTTGCCAGCCAAATCTATTGGCTTCATGCCAGAACAACCCTACTTTTATAAAAACCTAACACCTTCCGAATTGTTATCGGGGTTAGCACAAATATCTGGAATCAGAAAAAAAGATTTACCACTTATCATTAACAATTGGGCTGAAAAATTACTATTCTCCGATATTCTACATCAACCGCTCCACGCCTGTTCAAAAGGCCAGGTTCAACGCGTTGGCTTAGCGCAAGCAATGCTACATGAGCCTGAATTCATTCTGCTTGATGAACCGCTTTCCGGCCTTGATCCACTCGGCCGGGAACTGGTCAGAAATGTGCTGTTTGAGGCTAAAAACAACGGAGCCACACTGCTCTTTTCTTCCCATATTCTGCCTGATGCAGAAGCAATTTGTGAACAGGTAATTATTTTAAATAAAGGCCACACCTCCTATCAGGGATCAATGTCCAAATTATTGGATTTTGAACAAAAATGGGTCATCTCCTTGCAAGGGGAGCCAATCAGAAGAAAACACACTCAGCTAAAACCACTCACAGACAACTGCTATCAATTGATAATTGAAAATCAAAAAGAACGCGATGAAATCATCCAACTTATATTATCATCAACAGAAACTAAACTCCTTGCAGTCGAAAAACAGCGCCATACATTAGAAGATGCATTTATCAATATACTGAACCATGGATCCGCTCAATGAACAACACATTATCCCCGATCTTTGCTATTGCCAGGATGACTTTTTCTGAAGTGCTACGAAACAAGGTTATGTACAGCGTACTCTTGTTTCTGATGATCATTTTACTTACAGCAACATCCCTTGCATCTGTCACCATGGGGCGCACAGAGATGATGGTTCTTGATATAGGCTTGGGCAGCATTTCTATGCTGAGTAGTTTGATGGCTATTGTGTTGACTATCCAAAGCATACAACAGGAAAAAGAAGGGCGAATGCTATATGTTCTACTCACTCGTATTTCATCACGTTGGCAATATATTTTAGGAAAATTCATTGGACTAGCGACTATCATTGGAGGGCTAACAACGCTTATGTGCCTGCTGCTTATGCTACTCGTTTACCTTGTTGGCACACCGTTCTGGCCATCTGTAATACAAGCATGCATTGCCACAGTTCTAGAGACATGGTTGATCATTGCTATTGCCATGATATTTGCACAAGCATCCAGCCTGTTTCTCGCTATTCTTCTCAGCTTGAGTATCGATGTCGCTGGTCGTTTCACCTTCACAATTCAACAATTTGGACAACAATCCGATTCACCGTCCCTTCATTGGATAACAGAAGTCATTTACTACTTACTACCAAACCTTGAGGCAGTTAATCTACGAAATTCTGCCGGTTATATAGAAACATATAACCAAGAAACCATGATGAATGTTTTTCTATATTCATTTGGTGAAATTGGCTTCTTATTAATCATATGCATGCTTGTTTTTGAACGAAGAGACCTTCATTAACGATCATCCAATAGAGGTTTACTACCGCTTCAATGACCAACGAGGCATCGCATCCCATTCATCATCACCGAACAAACCACTGCGTAGATTCTGAAATGCCGCGTAGGCGATCATCGCGGCATTATCGGTACAGTGTTTAGGATGAGGCATGAACACATCTATTGATTTTTCTTTGGCTAATGTTGCAAGTAATGCGCGCAAATGTTGATTGGCCGCCACACCACCTGCAATCACCAAGCGTGGTGCATCCATCTGCACACAGGCGCGAACGGATTTTTTCACCAGCACCTCACAAATGGCTGACTCGATGCCTGCAGCCATATCCTTCTTATCGGTATCAGTCATCTC
>JAUZQJ010000104.1 GCA_030951045.1 Mariprofundus sp. | reverse complement strand
TGATGTACCATAGGTTTGCGCCGTGGATAACCGTGCTTTATTCACCCCTTGAATCATTGGAGGCTTGTTATGTTGAGATCTGTTGCTGTATTGCTGATGTTATTTTCTCTGTTTTCGCTTACGGCGTGTGGTGGCGGTGGTAGTTCTAGTAGTGCCGTTACTTCTTCTAGTGCAATCAGCGGCGCAGTTAGCAAAGGACCTGTTACAGGTGCTTTGGTCGATATTTATACGATGACTCCTAATGGGGCTAAGAACACCTTTGTTGTCACCTCAAGTACCCCAACTGACATCTATGGTAACTGGACAGTAACCATTCCTGCGGGAATAGCTGGCCCCTTTATTGCCATTTCACGCGGCGGAACCTTTACCGATGAGTACACTGGTATTGCAGGTGTGACAGCTCCAGCCATGAAAACCATCTGGGATGGTACCGCAACGACAGCACCCATTACACCGTTAACATCAGCCGTCGCAGATGCAGTGTATAGCTACGCCGTGCAAAATAACACGAATGTCAGTAATGCTTTTACAGCAGTTAAAACAAACCTTTCAACACAGCTGGGATTCGATCCGATTACCACTCCCGTCGATAATTATGCATACGTGGCAGCACTCACCTCCGTGAGTGCCTCTTCGGGGACAAGTTTAATAGGTATTCGAGCAGGCATCGCAAAAATGGCGGCAGGTCTCTCATCTAACGCCGATGTAACTCCACCAACCATCACCCTTCCCAGCAATATCACAGCAGAGGCAACAGGCTTAGCAACCGCTATAGCAACGATTGGTGTAGCCACAGCTACGGATAAAGTTGCTGGAATGGTGACTGCTAGCAACAATGCGCCTACGACATATCCATTGGGGGTTACTCAGGTTGTTTGGACAGCAAGCGATACCTACGGCAATATCGCTACGGCTATTCAGAGGGTTACCATAGTTGTATCCTGCCTAAATTCTTGGGTAAATACGACATGGAAAAATATAACTTCCTTAATTATCAGTTAGTTATATTTTTTAAAAATAAACTTACCCTAGGATTTAGGCAGGATACCCATAGTTGATACCACAGGCCCCATGGTTGCCGCCCCTGCGGATATTTATGTTGAGGCTACGGCACTGCTAACGCCTTATGCTAACCTTGGCACTGCAACAGCGAATGATACCGTGGATGGATTAATTACAGCTACAAACAATGCCCCAACAACATTCCCTCTTGGTATAACGCAGGTAACTTGGACGGCAACTGATAGCTACGGCAATACTGGAAATGCAGTACAACATGTTATTATCACCGATACCACACCTCCCATCGTGACAGCACCTATGGCAGTTACGTTTGAAGCGACAGGAGCACAAACTATTGTGCCGCTTGGAACAGCCAGTGTGGTTGATCATGCAGGCAGCTCTGTTACGGCAACACCATCTCAAACATCCTTTCCTATTGGGCAGACAACTGTAACTTGGACAGCAACCGATGCCTCAAACAATGTTGGCACAGCAACACAAGCGGTGATTGTTCAGGACACCACTGCGCCAGTGATTACTTTAAACCCACTAACGGGCACGGTTATCCTTGGTAGTAATTTTATTGACCCTGGTGCAGTTGCTGCGGATAGTGTTGATGGGAATATCGCAGTGGTGGGCGTTGGTAATGTGAATACAGCTGTATTGGGTCAATATACTTTAACCTATAACCGTACCGATGCAGCAGGAAATATTGCTGTTCAGCTTATACGGACGATCAATGTTGTGAATGTCCCCGACCTTACAGCACCTGTTGTAACACCGCCGACAAACATCACAGTAAGCGCAGCTCAGGGGGCAACAACCGTGCCTGCAACGCAAGCGACTGTTGCGGCGTTCTTGGCAGCAGCAACAGCCACGGACAATATTGCAGTTGTGGGTGCTGTAACTCATAACGCACCAGCAACATTACCGCTTGGTGTTACCACCGTCACCTTCACAGCAAAAGATGCCGCCAACAACATCGGTACGGCTACCGCAATCGTAACGGTTAATGCCGCGACAGCAGCACCAACATTAACTCCTAACGGTACAGGTGCAGCACTCGCAGGTGGTAATGGTATAACAGGAACGCTCGCCAACTCGCCTTATACCTTTACGCAAGGTATATCCGCAGCACAGCCTTTATATACGGTGAGTAATGTTAGCGGACAAATTGGCAATATTCAGGCGTACGACACGACCACGGCAGGGTCAACCCGTTGGAATATCAATTGGTTGTATGCTGGCACACCTGCGGTAGGCACGTATCAGTGCTCTACCTTAACGATGCCTTCGATTGATCTATCGGTAAACGGTGTTGTTTACACTGCGGATCAATGCACCGTCGAAATCACCAGCGCATCAGCCACGGAAGTTGAAGGACGATTTGCCGCACACCTGATTGAGCTAGCAACAGGCACTGCAGCAGGCATAGTGAATGATGGTTACTTCCGTTATTTAACAGGTCCAGCTGCGACCAGCCCTACCGCAGGATGGTTAACTACCGATGCTGGTACGGCGTTACGCGCCAAAGCGAATCAACCTTATACGGTATATGTTATGTCCACGACAAACCCCAACATCCCTATTGGA
>JAUZQJ010000103.1 GCA_030951045.1 Mariprofundus sp. | reverse complement strand
TGACGATGTACAGCAATCGCTTTAAATACCTCATCATCATCTTCACTTAATCGCGTTGCCTGTTTGAGTTCACGCATTTCCTGTGCAAATTCAGACATGGCATGCTTGCTGGCTTGCATCGATTGCCCCAATGAAGCCATGCGTTGTTCCATGCCTGCTAACGACTCATCCAGTGCGAGATAATCACGCTGAACCGTAGATGTCAGCTCTACCGAGGCATAGACCATGCAACTGCGTACCAACAGATCCTGCAGCGCTTCAATCGAGTTATCAGAAATATAGGCAAACACACGCAACAGTACGCCACCCATGATCGCACCCAGCAAGGTGGTATAAAATGCCAGCCCCATGCCTGACAATGCTTCACTCAGACTCACCAGTATCGTGGCATTATCTGAGCCGACATTGTTCAACGCACCATTTAAGCCCGTTAAAGTAATGGTCAGCCCCATCACCGTTCCAATCAAACCGACCGTGATCAATAAGCTTCCCAGCAGACCAACAAAACGGCTACCACGAATATGTGAAGCAAACTCTACCGTACTGAGCTCTATCAGGTTCACCTGACCACCGGACTGGCTAATATGCTGAATAGCCTCAAGAAAACGACTTGATGTACTCGACATACGACGTTTGGTCATACGTGCCGCCTGCAACCCTCGTCTTTTTAACAGTCCCTCCATTTTGTAACCATAAAACCACTCCACAGTTAACAACAACACATGAATCAAGCTGGTAGTTACACCTAGTGCAAATGCGATCAAAATAACCCAGGTAACACGAGAGGTATCATTGATTACAAACTCCCACAGATCGGCCTGCTGATAGAGCTGCATGAATACACCTGTAGTGATGGAAACCCAGACGATCCAGAAGCCCAATGTTTTCATAAAACGCTGATCCATTGCTGAGTCTTTGCGAAGTCTCGTGGTGGTCGTAGATGATGGTTGGGAAGTCATTTTATCTCCTTGAGTTTCATAAATCTGACGGATTCTTAAGTGCGCTATTTTTCACAAAATGCGTCACTTCAAATTGATCTGACCAGCCGTTATCCGCACTGGCCAATACAACAAAGCGGTGCAGTCCTGCGGGCAGTTCATGTGATACATGCAGCGTCACATCCATGCGTCCAGCTGTCTTGAAATGGATGTTGTTTTTATCTAATAAAAACAGTTTATTAAGGCCTTCAACTTTAAGTGTAATATTAGCTTGGGAATAGAGTTTATGAGCAATATTAATACGATAATCTAGTATTTCACCTTTGCTGTTTTCTGCCATTGCAGTAACTGAGAATTCTTCACTCTGATAGCTGGCTAGACCCATGCCGAGAAACAATGCTCCGGCCACTGTTGCAAGCAGAGGTTTTCTTGTTCGATTCAAAAATCCAGACAGGGCTTTAGCGAAAGTTGATGGTTTCTGATTATCTCCAATAACAAAACTTAACAGGCCGGCTTCAGCACCTTTTTTGCGACTGCTATTGAGTTCATCACAGGCCGTTACACAGGCGCCACAATTGATACAATTATCAATATAGCCGGTTGTACGCGGATCGAGATCAAGAACGCAGGCGTCCACACAAAAATTGCATGTCAGGCAGTGGTCAGAACGCTGATCATCATAACGAATACGCAGGGAGTGTTTTGACTTAAATGATTCCTGCCATACCCGGTAGAAACACATGTATTTACACCACAAATGTTTTACTGCCGCGATATCATATAGAAATACACCGGTGAGGATTAAAAATATCCAGTACAGGCTACCATTTTGCAGCGCCTCTTCAGAAAGGGTTATGTAAGACCAGATTTGGGATGGTGGGGCAAAGTAGAGCAGAGGGATCAGGGCATAAAGCATGGCTGGTAATAACAGACCTATCGACAGTACCAGATAGTTCAGCCAGCTCTTTTTTCGCCTGGCTACCTGCATTTGCTCACCACTGATATCGAGCATATTAGCACTGCGCCCAAGCAACTTAGCGGTTAGCATATCGGCAAATTCCGCCGCCGTATTTTGTGGGCACATCCAGCCACAAAAGGCCGAACCTACCAGTGAATAGGTCATCATTAGCAGACTGGCTATAAATATCCACAGACCGAAAATAATCAGGAAATCTGAAAACCATACTTGTCGTTCAAGTAGAATAAAGCTGGCTGCCCCCAAATCTATTCGAAACAAACCACTTAGCGGGATCAGAATAAGAATAATCAGTGTCAGGTATTGCAGTAAGCGTCTTGATGGGTGCAGCGTTTTTGCGCCAGCTACATGTACATGCTCCACTTGAATTGGAATCTGTTTCAGTGCCTCAGAAGCCGCATTCGTGGGGGTGTCTTTCACAGCAGACCTGCATGTTGTACGAGTGGTTGTACAGACTGCACCTGTAAATCAATCAGTGTGGCTCGATTCGAGATAGACAGGTGAGATAGGTCTTGGTTTAATTGAATTCGGCCCAGTCGCATGCTCCCTCCGTTTACCCGATATTGTGAATCGTATGACTATTAGAATGCTGACGAAGATTAACGCCGTGCTTTTATCTATCAATTCACTAAAAAAAGAATCACAATGTGCAAATATGCACAGGAGGTGATTTTGAATTGGGATGATCTCAGACTGTTTCTGGCTGTAGCACGCGAAGGTTCCATCAGTGGAGGTGCCCGCAAACTAGGGGTGCAGCACTCAACGGTATCCAGACGTATTCGGTCGTTAGAGAAAACGATGGGTGTACGATTATTAGAACGTAAAAAAAGTGGATATGAACTTACACCTGCGGGTGAAAGCCTGAAACTAGCAGCCAGTAAAATGGAGCATGAGGTGTTGGAGGTAGATGGTAGCTTGGGCGGTTGGGATGCTCGTCTGACCGGTGAACTGCGTGTCACATCCATCAACAGCATGGCTTCAGGTATATTGATGCCGATGTTTGCCCGCTTCAGTCAACGTTTCCCGGATGTGCATTTACATCTGTTGGCTTCTAATAAAAACATTAGTTTGGTTGAACGCGATGCCGATGTCGCGATTCGTTTAACCAATACACCGGATGATTCATTGATCGGCAAAGAGCTGGGAAGTGTTGCCACAACGGTATATTGCAGTCGAAAATATTTGGCTAAAATCGAAAATGATGGAGGTAAACCAGAGTGGTTGGGTGTGAACTGCTGTGCCTTTCATAAAAGCTGGACCAGAAAAAAGGCTGCCGTCCAACGTAAGAATGTTTATGTGGATGATACCTTATTAACCGCTGCCGCCTTGAAACAACATCTTGGAGTGGCATACCTTCCCTGTTTTATGGGGGATACAGACCCGGATCTGGAGCGCCTATGTCCGCCTGACCCGCAAATGAAGTTGGGGGTATGGCTACTGTTTCACCCTGACCTGAAACGCACTGCAAGGGTCCTGGCCTTTCGAGATCACATGATCGAAGAGATGAAGATGCAAGCTGAACTACTGGAAGGCCAACAACCTAAAGGGAATAAATAGGGAGAGGCAAAATAGTAATGGGGGCAATATAAACAGGCTTGATGCTTGATAAGATCATAATGATTCCTGCCTCATCAAGCTTGGTTTTATCAATGGATAGTGACTTGGATCAATGGATAGGTTTGAATCTGACGATACTGTTGGGTTCCGCCATGCAATAGGATCATATTGCAGGCATATATCTGTCTATCGAGGTGTTCATTCAAATGGCTAAAAAGTTTTATGTTGTATGGCAGGGAAGAGAGACCGGTATTTTTAATGACTGGGCGACATGTAAAAAACAGATCGATGGATTTGCCGGTGCGCGCTATAAATCGTTTGCAAGTTTGGTGGAAGCAGCAGCAGCTTTTTCAGGTCAAGGGACGACACCGAGAAGTACAGCTAAAAAGCGAACATCGAATCAACAAACGGTGAAGACATATACAGCCGCTGAAGTCAGGGCGCTGAAGGCTGACACCAAAATATTCACCGATGGTGGCTGTGAACCGAATCCCGGCAAAGCAGGCTCAGGTGTAGCGGTATATCGGAATAATATTCTTTCTGAGCTTTGGTATGGTTTGTTTAATCCCAAGGGTACCAATAATACGGCGGAACTAAATGCGCTGCATCAATCAATGCTTATGGCACAGCGTGAACTAGCCGCAGGCAGTTCTGTCGCGATCTTTTGTGATTCCAAGTATGCCATCCAATGCATTACCCAATGGGCCGTGAACTGGCAGAAAAAAGGCTGGAAGAAGCAGGGTGGTGAAATCAAAAACCTGGAATTGATCAAAGAGATGTTTGCACTGCACCAGCAATTAAAAGAGAAGATCAAGGTGTTGCATGTGAATGGGCATGTGGGTGTAGAAGGCAATGAACTGGCTGATCGCATGTCGATTTTGGCTATTACGCTGCGCGATACCGGCTTTAAACGTTATGAAGAAGCACTGGATCTTGAAGAAATATTGGCACTACGGTCGGGTTGATTTCTGCGATTCTCCAGTGGGGGCGATGCCTTAAGCCTTGAATCAACAATGGTCTCCTGGCAAAAGAAAAAGGCCCCGAAAAATCGAGGCCTTAAAAACTTTGTCTGAAGGGACTCAGGGAGGGAGGGGAGAGTATCCGCTTCAGACAAGCGAAATACTAGTTGCTCAGAATGAGTTGGTAGTGAATGCCAGATGAAGATACATTAATGTTTGATGATGTGTTGTTGTGCGATGCGCATGCAAATGATGGCCTGTGCAGAAACACGGAATAAATATGCGCTTCCTTAGCTAAAAGTGCCCGGCCTAAAGTGTTACCAGAATGGTTTGGCTGTTGTTTCCAGATAGGGAGGTGAACGCGTAGATCAAATTCTAATTGGTGATAGTTCGGTTCCATATTACAGCAGAGTTTGTAAAAGGCCTTGTTGTGATCGGATTCTTTCATGTGTGAGAGTTCATGCACCACGATCATGCGCAAAAATTCAATCGGCATATTTTTAAACATGGTCGCGATGTGAATGTCGCGAACAGCTTTAAGTTTTGCTCCCTGCACCCGTGATTTGCTGGTGTGTATGCCCAGTGCATTGCGGGTGATGTGCAAGGTGCTATCGAAGGCTACTTTCTTGACTACTCCGGTATTGCGTAGATAGCTGTTTTTGAGCTCCATAACATAATCGTAAAGGGCTTTGTCACTGCGTACTGCGTGCCTGTGCGGATATTTTCGCGTTTCCTTAGTTTGAAACCTCAGGATAGAATAGGTGATATCAACATTGATGGTTGAAGAGGTCCTATATTCGATGCCCTTACCTTATCACATGCCCCTGTTCAGGCCTCCCAGTGAGGCGGAAGACCTGATTATTCAGGTGACTTTGGGCTGTAGTTTTAATCAATGTAGCTTTTGTTCGATGTACCGCAGTAAACATTATGAGCAGCGACCACTTGATGTTGTCAGTGAAGATATAAAAATTGCTGCGCGCAGTAGGCCTGATGCACGACGCGTATTTTTGGCCGATGGCGATGCGCTTAGTCTGTCCGCTAATCAGTTGCTCATGATTCTTGATCTGCTGCATACAGCTCTGCCAAAGCTGTCGCGTGTGTCATGTTATGCCACGCCGGGCAATATTCTGGCTAAGAGTCATGATGAGTTGGTACAGTTAAAAGCTAAAGGCCTGAGTTTGCTATATCTGGGTATTGAATCCGGTTCTGATATTATGTTGAAAAAAATCACCAAAGGCGCCAGTCAGCAGGGGATCGCTAAAGCCATGCAGAAAGCCTTTGATGCGGGGTTAAAGGTATCTGGCACTGTCATCCTTGGTTTAGGTGGTAAAGCGCATTGGCAGGAGCATATTGATGGCACCATTGTACTACTCAATAGTGCACCGATTACCTATCTATCTACGCTCCAGTTGCATCTGGAAGATGATATCATTGATGAATTTCAGACGAAGTTCGGGGGAAAATACGAGATGCAGGATGATAGAGGCGTGTTGGAAGAGCAGGTCTCCTTAATTTCAGGGTTGAACCCGCCTAAACCTGTGATCTTCCGTTCTAATCATGCATCCAATGCGCTGGCTCTGGCTGGTAATCTTCCGCGTGATAAAGAGAATCTATTATCTCAACTACAGGCTGCGCTGGATGGACAACGGCCGTTGCACCCATGGTTTATACGAGGCATGTAGAACAAGACAGTGCGTATAAAGGAACTGCATTACTATGGTCTGCTAGATTGGCGCAGTGATCGTTTAAGCCAAAAATAACCGCAGAGTGCTGAGAGCAGGGACGCAAGGGCGATGCCGAGACGTTCATCGAAGAGTAGATTGTCACCACTGCGTTCGAAGGCGAGTGAGCCGATAAACAGACTCATGGTAAAACCGATTCCGCAAAGCAGAGAAACTCCATAAATATGTGACCAGTTCACATGATCAGGTAGTTTGGCCAGCCCCATGCTTACAGCTAACCAGGCAAAGGTGAAAACACCGAGTTGTTTGCCGATAAATAGACCGAAGAAAATGCCCAGCGTTACAGGATGCGATAGATCTCCAAAGCCCATAGCACTTAGATTGAGTCCGGAATTGGCAAATGCGAAGAGAGGCAGAATGCCAAAAGCGACAAAACCGTGCAGCTCATGTTCCAGACTTTTCAGAGGTGAATAATTGTCTCCATCTGGGTCAGGCTTGAGCGGAATAAACATGGCCAGAATCACGCCGGCAAGGGTGGCATGCACGCCTGATTTTAATACTGCTACCCACATGATCAGCCCAAAAAAGATATATGGCATGATTTTGTAAACATTTGCTTTGTTGAGTAGAGCCAGCGCTAGAATACTGCATGCGGCGATAATAAGACTTAAGGTAGATACATCGCTGGTATAAAAAATGCCAATGATGATGATCGCGCCAATATCATCAAAGATTGCCAGGGATACCAGGAATGTTTTTAGTGCTAGCGGTACACGTTTGCCAAGCAGCGTTAATACAGCAAGTGCAAAAGCAATATCAGTGGCGGTTGGAATGGCCCAGCCCTCCAAGGCAGCAGCATTATTCCCGTTGATGGATATATAAATCAAAGCTGGTGCCAGCATGCCGCCAATCGCAGCAAAGCCGGGCAGTGCAATCGCTTTCATATTGGCAAGTTCACCTATAAGCATCTCACGTTTCAGTTCCAGGCCAACGATGAAAAAGAAGACAGCCATCAGACCATCATTGATCCATAATAGTAGTGGCTTGGCTATATGAAGTGCCCCTACACGTACCTCTACCGGGGTATTGAGCAATAGATCATAGAGGTGAGAGAGAGGTGAATTTGCAAGGGCTACGGCCAGCATGGCTGCCGAAATTAGTACTATGCCGCTAGCAGATTCAATTTTTAAAAATGCTCTGATTGCTGAAATCATTCCCTCTCCATGTATCATGTCATCGTGATTATCAGATGAGCAAATCTCGCGGCGGAGATTTTCTCATGATTTAGCTTAAGGGATTGTGAATTATTAATTCAGTATGTAAACAGGTCATATAATGCTACAAAAATTAAGTGACACTATCCGTGTGAAATCTAAGTTTTTCTGCGCTTGTTACCATGTGGATGGGGATGGTCAGATGTCATATTATAACAAATATTGTGCATTATTGTTTGCAGATATGAACATTATCACAGCGCATTATAGACTGCGAGAACATGAAGGTGGAGGCTTGCAATGTATAAAGTCCTTGTTGCACTGGTGAAGGAGATCTAAATGGCAGAAGAACGTATGGTAATTGCTGGGGGGTGTTTTTGGGGGATGCAAGATCTGATTCGCAGCTTACCCGGAGTACACTCCACACGTGTGGGATACACTGGTGGAGATGTACAATATGCCACCTATGCCAATCATAATGGCCATGCTGAAGCTATCGATCTCACCTTTGATGGTGATGTGATTTCATATCGAAAACTACTGGAATTCTTTTTTCAGATTCATGATCCGACAACGCCCAATCGTCAGGGTAATGACAGAGGCTCATCCTATCGCTCTGCTATCTATTACGTGAATGAGGAGCAGAAAGAGATTGCGTTGGAAACCATTGCCGATGTTGATGCCAGTGGACTCTGGCCTGGTAAGCTTGTAACCGAAGTAGAGCAGGTTGGAGCATTCTGGGAAGCTGAGCCAGAACATCAGGATTATCTGCTACGTTATCCCGGTGGTTATAGCTGTCACTACCCGCGCCCAGATTGGGTGCTAGCCACATCTGCTTAGGCAAGACGATAAGGGACGTAGATAGAGAAATACTGATTTAATCATTAGCTTTTGTTGCGCATAAAATCGGCGACACCTGAGAGAGCCTCGTAAAGCTCATCTCGCAGCGTTTTATCATCAAAGCTATCTTCCAGGGCATGAGACATGCAACGCATCCACTGATCGCGTTCTGACTCACCAATGGAGAAGGGCATGTGGCGCATGCGTAGGCGAGGATGACCGAATTTCTCAATATATAGTGATGGGCCACCCATCCAACCAGAGAGAAACATGAATAACTTATCCTGTGCAGATGCAAGGTTGGCCTGATGCATGGCTCGAATGCCTTGCGTTTCAGGGAGTGCATGCATGTGATGGTAAAAACGTAGCACTAAAAGGCGAAGCGGGGCTTCGCCACCGATACGTTCATAAAAACTGCGAGCATCACTGGTAAATTGCATAGTTTATTCTCCTTTATGGGTGAGATAAGAATAAAAAAGGCCGGGCAAAGCCCGACCTGATTTAGTTGCTTGGTTAGCAGGTGTTCTGAATACTTAGATCACCTTCGAGAAGTTAGAACCCTCTTTCTTCTTTTGCAGGTATTCATCAAATACCATAGCAATATTACGAATAAGTAAGCGTCCTGCCGGTAACACAGTCAGACCATCTTCACGCAGTTCAACAAGATTATCGGCGACCATTTCCTGTAGATCAGCAAGGCCATCAGCAAAGTGCTCTTTAAAGTTGATGTTGAACGCTGTTTCAAAGGGTTTGTAACTGAGGGCAAAATCACACATCAAACGCATGATTACCTGGCGACGCAGATGATCTTCATCAGAGAGAATATAGCCACGGAATACCGCGAATTCATCCGATTCAACAGCTGCGGCATAGGTTTCCATATCTTTCTCGTTCTGGAAGAAACCACCGCCGGTATAACCGATGGATGTCAGTCCCAAACCAATCAGATCACAATCTGCCTGTGTGCTATAACCCTGGAAGTTGCGGTACAATTTACCTTCGCGCTGAGCAACGGTGAGTTCATCTTCAGGCTTGGCACAGTGATCCATGCCGATAAACACATAACCGGCATCAAGCAGGGTGTTGATACTATGTTCGAGAATATTCAGTTTTTCCTGTGGCGTAGGAATAGCTGCTTCATCAATGCGACGTTGTGGCATGAACATGTGCGGCATATGGGCATAATTAAACAGCGCAATACGATCCGGACTGAATTCGATAATTGTTTTCAGCGTTGCATCAAAGGTTTCCACCGTTTGATGTGGCAGACCATACATCAAATCAATGTTCATCGATTCAAAACCGTGATTACGTGCTTCTGATAGCACACGCATAGTCTCTTCTTTACTTTGAATACGATTGACTGCCTTCTGAACGATAGGATCAAAATCCTGTACACCCATGCTCATGCGGTTCAGGCCAATCTCTTCCAAAACAGCAACGGTATCTTCATCACATTCACGTGGATCAATTTCAATGCTGAATTCACCATCATCTTTAGCAACAAACTGAAAACGAGAACGCAGTTTATTCATGATCGCACGCATCTGATCGTTATGCATGAAGGTAGGGGTGCCGCCACCAAAATGCAACTGGGTGACCGGACGCTGGCAATCATTGCCATCATTATCACGCATGCTATCGGCAACACGGTCGATCTCTTTTAATAGCAGTTTCAGATAAGGCTCAGCACGATCATATTGCTTGGTCACAATCTTGTTGCAGCCGCAGTAATAACAGATGGTATTGCAGAAAGGGATGTGAATATAAAGCGACAGCGGTGCATCATCAGATGCAACACGTTGTAATGTGTCACTGTACTGCTCAGCACCAATGCCTGTGTGGAACATAGGGGCAGTAGGATAAGAGGTATAACGCGGGCCAGCTTTATCGTATTTTTTAATAATCTCTAGGTTGAAAAGATTAGCGCCCCCCAATTGGGAGGCGCTAATATCCGTAACAGTGTTTGTCATTATTGTATGTCTTTCCTCATATAAGCCATGATATCTTGAATTTCATCAGATGAAAGATGGGTGATGCCTTTGCCTGCACGATCAACATGGCGGCCATGACGAATGCGTAGATCAAGCAAACGATCATCCAGGTCTGACAACTTGCGGTTTGAAGCTGCGTTACCAATCAGCTTGATGGCACGCGGTGAGCTATGGCAAGAGCTACATTTGTTGTTGAACAGTGTCTTGCCGTTACCAGCATTAGACATATAGCGCAGGTTATAAACATAGTTGGCAACATCAGCGATATCTTCATTGCTTAGCTGATGACGCTTGCTGGTCATCATAGTGCCAGGGCGACCATAACGCATGGTGTGAACAATTTCTTGTAGGTTGAGCTTGGAATAAACCAGGTTTTTAGCGCCCATACCTGTTTGTGCACGGCCATCTACACCATGGCAACTTACACATACAGCATGAAAACGTTTTTTGCCATTGGCGATGTTGGGTTCGTATTCAAATGTTTGAATGTAGTCAATAACAGCTTCGATCTCTAATGCATCCAATTCATATTTTTTTGGTGTCATGGCTGTTCCAGCCACACCATATGAGATAATACGACGCATCTCATCTCTGCTGATCAGACCAGCAATCGCTCTGTGGTTACGTGCCGGGTAAGGCTTCAAGCTCTTACCCAGCGCGCTTACTTCGCCTGTTGCACCATGACATGAAGCACAACTGGCAGCATAAAGAGCCTTACCATCTAAAATATCGCTTGCCGAAGCAACCATCGGTGACAATATAAAAGCAGCTGCCATACCGATCCATAATTTGATTTGCATAAGACTCTCCTTCCCCTAAGTTGATAGGGCTTAACTATTTACCACTTGAGTTCCGAGTGCAAGGGTTGACTTAGTGTTGTGCCTCGATGATGAATGCAACCATTGCGTCGATCTCTTCTTCGTTAAGCTTTTTAGAGAAACTTTTCATTTTCTTGTTCTTGCTGCCGTTTGTAAGAATTTCTTTTAACTCGGCTGGATCGCTTCTCATCTGTTTGAAACCAGGGCCCATTTTTTTGCCGTCAACCTTATGGCACATCTTGCATTTGCTCTTATAAAGCTTTTCTGCATTGATTCCATCAGCCATGGCAACCTGTGAGCTTAGTCCGAAACAGGCTGCTGCCGCCAGGATTAAATATGTTTTTTTCATAGTTTTTCTCCTTTGTTGCCCCATAATTCTTGAATAGGACAATGTTAGTTTATGGGTACATCAATACGTAGTGGAATGAATGCACCTTGGGGTTAAATGATTTCGCTGCTGCGATTATTGATGCATTACATCATCTGATAACGTGTGTGCATCCGTTCTTGGTTTGTATATCCACATTTGATACATGGAAACAAGAATCTGCATAGCCAGTGATATACCCATGAGTGCACCGGCGACGACCACAACATACGAAAATCCAGGGATGATTTTAGTGACATACCAGGATGTGATATCCAGTAAAATGGCTATAAAGGGAATAATTACTGTCACACGCTTCACTGTTATAGACATTTCACATAACAGGAAGATTCTACCAACAAAGAACAGAATAAAGGCGATACCAAAGAGATGAATGTGACTTACCCGAACCAGGCTCTGAATAGATGCCCCTGTATCAACATGCGTCAGTTTAAGCACGTCCTTATAACTGGTCAGATGCGGTAGGCCCATTTCAGCTTCAGCAGAGTGACACATAATACAGTTATTATTAAGAATAGGGGCGATTTTATCGTTGAACTCCTCTTCATCCTTGCCTGCATTGATCCAGCCAATAATAATATCTTTTTGTTCCGGCTTTTCTAAATTAACTAACATAGGGCCATTCAGGGCTGCACCAAGGCGTGTCTGGTGACCTTCACCAAAATAGGCGATCTCAACATCTTTTACAGAGAGCCCTGGTTCACCATCGCGGCCGGCATGGGAAAAATACATATGGGTCAGGGCAAACAGGTATCCCAAGCCAATGGTGATAAGAAACATGGTGTCCAGCATTCTTTCACTGACAGAGGTATCGGAAAATCGACGGTAGTGCGGCATTGAATAAAGCTCCTTTTTTTTAAGCAGCGGCATATTAATGCTTTCGATAAAAAAGAACAACAATATAAAAAAGAACAATAAGATTAAATGGTTGAGTGTTTTGCTCGGTTAATGGTTTGTTACTCATCTGAAAACCAGCGTATAGCTGACTTTTCATCATCAAACAGGCCATCTAATTGGGCGTGATAGGCCTTCTGGAGTGCCTCACCCATCTCCGGCCCTGGAACCATGCCCAGTGATAAAAGCATCTTACCATTAAGAATGGCATGCGGTTTCTGTTGATGGTGTTGCAGCTTCTGTGCCAGTTGTAACCATGGGAGAGCCGGACGTGAAGGAGGCGCAGGTGCGCGACCTGATGCATCAGCTTCCACCAGCATCTCCCACAATTCGATATTGGCAGGTTCGAGTCTGTGTGAAAGGCGTCGAACCGCGCGCGCTGTGGGCTCGCCATGAATATGGGTGATATGTTCTGCAACTAATGAAGAAATATTCGGAGCAAGGCGACGCGGGGCTCCTATCTGATCTAAAAACTGCATGGTAATTGGTACACCGCTTTGACTGTGCCCGGGAGAGCGAATGTTGCCTGATTGATCAATGATGGTGCTCTCCGGTTTGCCAACATCGTGACACAGGGCAGCCAGCACCAATATTTCAGTAGTCTCATCATCAAGTTTATAATGCTTTGCAAGCAATGCCGCTTGATCACATACCTGTAGGGTATGTAACCATACATCACCTTCAGGGTGCCAATATGGGCTTTGTGGGCATTCAGGCATGGCTTCAAGCGCTGGATAAAGCGATAACCAGCCACTCTCTTGCAGCGCTTTTAAACCATATGAAGGGTAGGGCGCATGGCTCCATTTTTGCCATTCTGCCCAAATACGTTCCTTGGGTAGTGTGGACGATTCTTCGATGAGTGACCTGCATAAATCTGCAGTTTGTGAATGCAGTTTCAATTGAAAACGAGCGGCAAATTGCATCGCACGTAAAGGCCTGAGTGGATCTTCAGAGAATGCCGGACTTATATGCCGTAGTATTTTGTTGTTAAGGTCTTTTATACCATGATGGTGATCAATCAGTCTGTTGTGTAACGGATCAAGCATTATGGCATTGATAGAGAAATCGCGGCGCAGCGTGGCCTTCTGCTCAGAAAGAAAGGGATCAGGGGTCACATCAAATCCCCTATGACCTGAACCGGACTTTATTTCTGAACGCGGTAAAGCGATATCAAACACAAAACCACCCATCCATAATTTCAATACGCCAAATTGTTGCCCGACAAACTCTGTGCGTCCAAGGGTGTTGAGCGCTGTTTCGACGACTGGCATCTCTAGGCCGAATACTTCGATATCGTAATCTTTGGGTCTTTGACCGAGCATCAAATCCCGCACGGAGCCACCCACCAGCCATGCTTTTCCATTTAACTGCTGAATATGCTGACAAAGTGTCATTAAGGGGGCAGGGAGCTGTGTTAAATCAGGCTTGAACATGTGGCTTATTCCACGTGGACAATGCAACAAAGGCAAGCAGACGGTGATTTAAGGGTAGTGATCTACCTTTCTCATTGTTGCCAGTGGGCAGAGCATGCTACCTTTCGCCAAACTAGAAGCAGCTTGTACTGTTAGCATGAAGTCGATCATGATGATCCTGTCTGAATCGCAATAAGTAACTTCAAGAGAAAAGGCTTCCAACGGGAAGTGAGGGGAATCAAATGTCAGATAAAACGAAAGCACTGGATACCGCATTAAGTCAGATTGAACGTCAGTTTGGTAAGGGAACAGTGATGCGTCTTGGTGATAATGCCAGAGTACCTGTAGAGGTTATTCCTAGTGGTTCGTTGGCGCTCGACGCTGCTTTGGGTGTGGGCGGTTATCCGCGCGGCCGCGTGGTTGAAATTTATGGGCCGGAATCATCCGGTAAAACTACCATGGCATTGCATGCCATCGCTGAGGCTCAGAAATTAGGCGGACAGGCTGCATTTGTGGATGCTGAGCATGCACTGGACCCGATTTACGCTGAGCATCTGGGTGTGGATGTGGATAATCTGCTGGTTTCTCAGCCAGACTGTGGTGAACAGGCGCTGGAAGTGGTTGATATGCTGACCCGTTCTGGGGCGCTGGATATTATTGTCGTGGATTCAGTTGCTGCCCTGACACCGAAATCGGAGTTGGAAGGCAATATGGGTGATTCGCACATGGGTCTGCATGCACGTTTGATGTCCCAGGCCTTGCGTAAACTGACCGGTTCAATTTCTCGTTCTAAAACTACGATTGTTTTTATTAATCAGATTCGCATGAAGATCGGTGTGATGTTTGGTAACCCTGAAACAACAACCGGTGGTAACGCATTGAAGTTTTATGCTTCTATTCGTATGGATGTACGCCGCACTGGCGCTATCAAGAAAGGTGATGAAGTGTTGGGTAATGATACCCGTGTGAAGGTAGTGAAGAATAAAGTGGCGCCACCATTCAAACAGGCACAGTTCTCCATTATGTATGGTGAAGGTGTATCGCATGCCGGTGAAGTGCTCGATATGGGTGTGCAATATGGTTTTGTGAACAAGAGCGGAGCCTGGTATGCCAAGGATAATGAGAAGATTGGTCAGGGCCGTGATAATGCCATCACATTCCTGAAAGAGCATCCGGAGATGCTGGCTGAGGTGGAAGCTAAAGTGCGTATTGAATTGGGTGTGAGCACAGAGGCCGAATAAAGGCGTCCAATGAACAAAGATGAGCTAGCAGCATATACGTATGCGGCGCGTCTTTTGGCTCGGCGTGAATATTGTACATCGCAGATTCAGCAGAAGTTAAAGGCGCGTGAGATTGATGATGAGATGATTGCTGTTGTGATCGCTCAGCTCAAACATGATGGGTATTTAAGTGATCAACGTTTTGCTGAAGCTTATTTGCGCTCTAGGTTGGAAAAAGGTGAAGCACCATGGTTGGCCATGAAGCGGGCCAAACAAAAAGGTGCGGATGATGTGTCATTGCAGT
>JAUZQJ010000102.1 GCA_030951045.1 Mariprofundus sp. | reverse complement strand
CACTGCATGCCTGCAGCACAAACAGCGCCATCAATACCAATACGATTTTCTTATTCATTGGATTATTTCCTCATTCAATGTGCCTACGGCCAACTGCAATGCTGCTTTGGCTATGGTCACATCGTATTTAGCCCGAATACTTGCTAAACGCGTCGTATCCACCTGCAACTGCGCGTCAAGCAGGTCGGATGTTTTGGCCAGGCCCTGCTGATAACGCAGTGACTTGATACGTAACGACTCTTCACTCTGTTTGAGTGCTTCGCGTTCACTGGCATCACTGATTTTACTTTCATCCAGCATGCGCCAAGCCTGTGTTACTTCATTGTGAATCTGCTGTTTAAGGTCGCTAATTTTGTATGCCATATTCATTTCTTTAGCACGAGAAGCGCGCAACCTCGCTCTGTCTGCACCGCCCGAAAAAAGATTCATACTGACTGTTGCACCAATCATGCTATTGCGATTCTTCAGGGCAGGGGTCGATGCATTCCACTCTTGCCCGGCCACCAGATCCACGCGCGGTAGAAAAGTCGCTTTTGATGCATCAACACCAGCCTTACTAGCCCGATATGAAGCTTTCATGGCTTTTAAATCAACACGCTGCTGCAGTGATTTTTCCAGTGCCGCCGCCAGTGTCATCTGTGCAGTGACAAGCTCAGGTTCACCATCTACGTTCAATCTTGCATCACTATCCAGCGCCAGCACACGTTGCAACTGCTCCAACGTATGCGCGTATATATTATTGGCCTGCTTGAATTTCAATTCACTACGCAAGAGGTGAACCCGTGCATCCATCACATCACTGGCGATCAATACACCCCGTTTTTCCAGGGCCAATGTGTCCTGATAACGCTTTTCTGCCGCATTGACCGCTGCCTGCATAGCTTGAATGGCAGCTTTTGCCTGCCGGGCCCGTGTATAGGCATGAATCGTCTGAAATACAATCTGCTGCTGCATATATTCATGCTGCAACTCGGAAGCTTCAACATTATGATCAGCCTGTTCTTTTCCAGCCCACATCGCACCGCCCTGATAAAGAGGCATATTAATATTCAGGCGTGTTTGGTAATTGTTAATAATACCGGGACTATTGAGAAAAGCAGGCGTGAAATCAGCAGCTTTAATCCGTTGTTGATTCAATTTGGTACCAAAAAAGCTACCCGGTGCATCTGTTCGAACCACACCGGTAGAAAGATCTAAACGCGGCATAAACTGGCTTTTAGCCAAATCCTGATTCGCTCGAGATTGATCAACCGAACTATTATCCATCGCCAGCATACGATTATGCGCCAGCGCATAATCCACACCCTGTCGCAACGAACTGATCTCAACAGCATTCGCACTACCAGCCGTCATCAACAGCAGCATCAACAGCAATGACTTATCCATCACCAAATTATAATTATCTAATATATAAGCGCGCACATACATGTCTCACTCCTTACACTCAGCTTTGGACGCACATTTCAGGGCAATAAATCTGTTTTAGCGATTCTACTAAACCTTCCCAGGCGGGATTGGAAATGCGATAAAATACTTGTTGGCCTCGCTTCTCATTTTCAACGATTCCTAACAAGCGCATCTTCGCCAAATGCTGCGATAGATTAGACTGGGCTGCCCCTGTGGCTTCCATTAACTCATGCACACACATCGGTTTATCCAGTAACAGGCATAATACAGACAGGCGCAATTCATGCCCGATAGCTCTCAAGCCCTGACTCGCTTCTTTTACTTTATCTTCTGGTATTTCCTTCATTTCCGAAATATATTCTATTTTCATTATATAATCAATTTATTATTTAATTGACCCTCTGATCATTGCCCCTCAGTGTAAGGATTACACTGAAACTAACATGCAGTTCGGCCTGCAGGTGCAAATATTTGATACAGTAATATAAGGGTTTTATATGCGTGAAATACCTCTGATTCTTATAGTGGATGATGAAATTATCATTCGCGAAATATTGGCTAAAATGATTCATGCGCTCGGCTACAGTGCTTTACAGGCCGCCAACAGTACCGAAGCACAACATATTATTCGCCAGCATCAACCCGATGTAATTCTACTCGATATGATCATGCCCGGTGTCGATAGCATGGAAGTGCTCAAGTCTGTGCGCACAGATGAACGATTAAAACATATCTCTGTCATCCTGATTTCAGGCATTGATGACCTGGAAACTGTTGCAACATTTATTGAAGCCGGGGTTGACGACTTCTTGCCAAAACCATTCAACATGGCCCTATTCACCTTAAAAGTGAATAGCTGTTTAGCGCATATGCAAAGCAACAATGCGGCTCAACAGGCTCAATTGCGTATGGAAAACTTCTGCAAGGAACTCTCTCATGACCTGAACAATGCCCTGACCGGCATTATCATGACCGCAGAACTGTTATTGATGAATGCCTCCTCGGAACAAACAAAAGAGCATATTGCAGATATCATCGATTCAAGTGAACTTATCAACCGCTTAATCAAGAAACATCGCCAAACACTCTCTACAAACACAAACGCTGAAACGTAAACGTACTCATGGCAGCATGCGGCGGCCTATGAATAGCACAGCGACAGAATCCGGTAACAAACAGACCAATCAAACAGCCAGCCCCTTCAATGGATTGGCATGGCGTCTGGCTCAACTGGCCAAATCGAATCAATCAGCAGGACTGCATGTCTGGATTTGCCCGGATCTGCGCAGTTATAGGCAACTATCTGAAGAGCTTGGTTTTTTTCTACAGGATCAACCAGCCTTGTTGTGGCGTTTCCCTGCCTGGGAAGTATTACCCTATGATCGCGTCTCTCCCCATCACAGTATCGTTGGTGAACGCTTTGCCACCCTCGGCCGTTTACTCAACACCCCCAACCCGACAGGCATCCTATTAACAGCTTTACCGGCCTGGTTACAGCGTATTGCCCCACCGGAATCAGTCGCCGCACATGTATGGCAATTGAAAGTGAATATGCAACTGGATGTCTCTGGCCTTAAAACACGTCTGGCTGAAGCAGGCATGATTCCGGCTGACAGGGTGTTAGCACCCGGAGAGTTTGCTGCTCGTGGCGGCCTGTTCGATATCTGGCCTGCAACAGAAGATACGCCGCTGCGCATTGACCTGTTTGGTGATGATGTTGAATCCATTCGCCGTTTTGATCCTGAAAATCAGCGTTCCGGAGAAGCTCTCGATCACTTCACTTCCGTGCCCGTACGTGAAGTCATTCTCGACAAAACTGGTCGTGACACTTTTATCGCTAATTTTCGTAGCCGGTTCCCGCATTTACGCAAACATCCCATGCTCTCGGCAGTGCAGTCCGGCCGCCCGCACCCGGGCATTGAAGCACTGCTTCCGCTGGCTTATCAACAGATGGCACGCTTGCTTGATTATTTACCTGAGGGTTACCAGCTTTATGCTGATCACGATATTGAACAGCACCGTCATGGTTTTTCGGAACAGGTGCGTGCCCAGTTTGAAATGGTTCGCGCCAGTGCTGAACCAAGTATCAGCCCGCAAGAGTTGTATGCCGTTGAGACACCGTTAAAAGCCAGAAGCTTGCCGAATTTAAAGCTTGCTCCTGCCCCATCATTGAGTGATTACAATGACCGCGCCCAACCACTGCATGCCATGCGCAGCCTGTTACAAAAACAGTTGCAGGCTGGCTGGAAACTATGCCTGATTGCACACGGTTTGGGACAGCAGGAACGCATGATTGAAGCATGTGGTGAGCTGGCATCTGATATTGTCGTGCAAACACGCTTAAAAAATTGTCATGATCTCTCGCTCTCTTCCACCATCGGCTATCTCGATAGTGGTTTTGCCATTCCGAAAGAGAAACTACTGATATTGACCGGGCGTGAACTGCTCGGGCAACACCTGCCACGCAGACGTAGCCGCAACAGATCAGTCATACATGCCGATATCTTCTCCAGCCTGGCAGAGCTGCAAGTTGGTGATCCGGTTGTACATGAAGATCATGGTGTCGGACGCTATCAGGGTCTGGAAAGTATTGATGAAGATGGTGATCTGGCCGACTTCATCAAGATCGAATATGCCGAGAAAGCCAGTATTTTTGTACCGGTTGAAGAGTTGGCGCGCCTGCATCGCTATACCGGTGAAGAGTCTCCTAAACTGAATAAACTGGGCTCTGAAAAATGGAAACGAACCCGCGAACGGGTCAAGCATGATCTGTTTGCCATGGCCCATGAATTGATCGAAGTTGAAGCGGCACGCAGTGGCAATAAGCGCGAACCCTATCCCATTGAGGGACCTCTGCTTGATGCCTATGATGAATTTGCAACCCGTTTCCCTTTTGAAGAGACCGATGACCAAGCCGAAAGTATCGATGCCATTTTACGTGATTTAACCCACCATAAACCGATGGATCGTGTCATCTGCGGTGATGTCGGTTTTGGCAAAACAGAAGTCGCCATGCGTGCTGCTTTTATCGTCGCCCAATCAGGCCGACAAGTCGCTGTGCTTGCACCAACGACCGTGCTGGCCAATCAACATTTCAGCAGTTTCTCCGAACGCTATGCCGGTACAGGTCTAAAAGTTGATCTTATTTCGCGTCTGCAGGGTAAAAAAGAAGCTGATCGCATCACCCGTGAACTAGCGAACGGTGATATTCGCATCATTATCGGCACGCATCGACTATTATCCGATCAATTTACATTTGCAGACATTGGTATGGTCATCGTTGATGAAGAACAACGTTTTGGTGTAAAACATAAACAGAAACTCAAAGCACTACATGCCAGTGTAGATCTACTTACACTCACTGCCACGCCCATTCCCCGCACCCTGCATCAAACGCTGTCCGGACTGCGTACGGTATCAATCATCAGTACCCCGCCAGCAGAGCGTGAAGCGATTCGCACCATGGTATCAAGTTTCGACCCCCATATTGCAGCAGAAGCGATCAGACGCGAGCTCTACCGCGGTGGTCAGATCTATTATCTACACAACCACGTTAAAAGCATCGAACGCATTGCTGCACGCTTAAGAGAGGATGTACCGGAAGCGGAAATAGGTGTAGCACATGGTCAGATGAGTCCGGCCGAACTTGACCGGCAGATGCTGGCCTTTTATGAAGGACGCATTCACATCCTCTTATGTACCACGATTATCGAATCAGGCTTGGATGTGCCCAATGCCAATACCCTGATCGTGGAACGGGCTGATCTGCTTGGCCTCTCACAACTGCATCAAATTCGCGGACGGGTAGGGCGCAGCCACAGACAGGCTTATGCCTACCTGTTCACCCCGGATGCACGTGCCATGACTGCGGATGCACGTGATCGCTTGCAGGCGATTGCTGAGCACACGGAACTGGGTGCAGGTTTTTTACTAGCCCGACAGGACATGGAAATTCGTGGTGCCGGAAATCTACTCGGCGCCGAACAGAGTGGTAAAATTGAAGAGATTGGTCTGGATATGTATCTGGATATGTTGACCAAGGCTGTCTCTGAAGCACGCGGTGAAAAAGTGAAAGCCAACCAGCCCATGGAACTACATTTGGGCATCAATGCCATCCTGCCTCCGGACTATATGCCACAATCTGGTGAACGCCTGAATCTGTATCGCCGTATCTCGCGGGCTGAAGATGATGCACAGATCATTCTCTTGTTTGAGGAGATGACCGACCGCTTTGGACGCATGCCGGATGAAGCTAAATTCTGTCTGGAATCAGCTCGCCTGCGCTGGCGTGCCCAGGCACTATACTTATCCGGCATTCGTGGCATTGGCAATTATGAAAATGGCGGTGGTTTCCGCCTCAACTTCACCGCTGAGTCAACCATTGACCCGGCCGCGTTGATGATACGTGTACAGAGTGAACCCAACCGTTTCCGTCTCACCCCGGATGGTAATTTAACGCTCTTACATGCTTCAGCCGATAAACGTGATCAGCTCAAATCATGTATCGCATTCCTTGATGAGCTGTTGGCTTAAATCAATACATCCGGTTCGACTTAAAGGAACCCAGCAAGTTAATAATATACAACATAGGTAAGCTGGCATGACGCATCGATAAAGAGCACTTAGAGGCACGTAATACTTAGTTGCGTGACTTTCTTTGATGTAACCAAGCACTCCTTTCCATCCTCTTTGGGCTATATTTTATACATGCAGCAGTGCCTGTGAGCTTGCAATCAGCATGTAACCTGCTATAAAGTATTCGGGATTATGTCGGGCCAGAGCGAATCGTAGCGAGCAGGTGAAGAAACTGGCTTGATATATTGGTTCAAGGCGATGTATTACAAATGATTTTGATAACTATCCGGCAGATCACGGTATTGTATGGTAGCGCTTTTAGACGATATCGATCCTCAATAATACAGAAAAGGTGTGAATATCATCATGACTGAAATAGAAATTAAAGACGCAGAAGATGCGAATATGTTCGTATTACCTCGATTCCTTACCCTCCCTTTATTGATGCTCTTGCCTCCTATCTATTATATAGGCGAAATATTAAAATACTTACTCATGCTCTTCGGGCTGGCCTTGTTGGCATTTTATGCCATTTCATTTATCCCCGCAGACAATGAGACTGTACAGTTTTTTCTCAAACTAGAATCAGGTTTTCGTGATTTTTATTTGCCCTTCCTGAGTCAGTTGCATGTGCTAACCTTGAATGGCGTAACTATCCCGCAGATTGTCATTATTATAGGCGTTTTTGTGGTGCGTTATATTCTAAATCTCATCACCGAAACGATTAGTGATCATATAAAATATCTAAAACTTAGAAGAGTGTTTCAGAAGCTGGAAGCTGCCAAAAGTGGTGATGGTGATTCAATGGATACCAAGGGGCTTGTAAAACTGGAGTCTAATCTGAAGGGACTTGTAAAAAACAATAAAATGGGCAGACAAGAAATGCTCGATCTATATGGTCAGGTTCACCGTAGCCTTGAAGAGATGAAGAGGGAACTTACCTTTCTCTCTATTGATGTTGTTGACTCCACAGGCATGAAGAAAGGAGAAAAGGCCATCGATGCAGAGTTGGATTTCCAGCATTATAATCAGCTTGTAGAGGCCGCATTTAAACACCACGGCTACCTCAAAGCCGCCTGGACTCCAGATGGAGTCATGTGCTGCTTTCCCAGCGCTGATGGGGCTGTCGGGGCAGCCAAACAAATTCTTGCCGATTTAGAACCTTTTAATCATAAGGAACGCACCATTCAGCAACCGTTTCACATTCGTTGCGGCATTAATTCGGGTAAAGTTGCTTATGATGAAAACATGCCTTTGGAAACGCTGTGTGATCATGTGCTTGATATTGCCGGACATTTTCAAAAATATGGTACACCTGACTACATTTGCATTTCAAAACATGCATACAATCTTCTGTCAGAACCAGAGGCATTCGCATATGCAGAGAAAGAAGTTGATGACGTGGCAATGTATATCAACAAATAGGCTAATCATTTAATGAGTTCCTTCTAACACTATGATTAGAAGGAACTCATTAAATCTTCCACCCATCAAATAGTTATTAACATTCAATGCTGTTACAGGATCGCCTGGATCAAATCATTGCGATCATATTTTATCCATCACTGATCCACATTCATGGGTATATCACCCGAAAACAAGATTTATACATGTTTTTTTGCTGCGTTAAGGAAAGGGTTTAGCTCGATACCGGCCATGAACTGCCTTCGCTCGGAGTGATCCGGTACAATGAGGCCACATCTTTCGGCGCGCTTTTCGTTACTTTCAAGTCATGCAACAAACCATCTTTCAGACTGTAAATCCAGCCATGCACAGATAAGGGATCACCGCGTTCCCAAGCATTCTGAATAATCCGGGTATGGCAGATATTATCCACCTGACGCATCACATTCAGTTCACATAAACGGTTCATGCGCTTTGATTCATGCAGGGCATCCAACTCATCATTATGCAGCACATAGGTATCGCGGATACTGCGAATCCAGTTATCCACGATACCATGATGCTGACCTTGCATCGCAGCTTTCACTCCGCCGCAATCGTAATGGCCGGTAATAATAATATGCTTCACCTTCAGCACATCGACTGCATATTGCGCTGCAGAGAGGCAATTCAGATCCGTATGGTGTACCTGATTGGCCACATTACGATGCACAAATACACGACCTGATTCCAGCCCTACGATTTCATTAGCTGGCACACGACTATCGGAACATCCTATCCAGAAATACTCGGGGCTGTTCAGTGCTGACAGGTGTTTAAAAAAATCCGGATCATTTACCAACTGCTGCTGCGACCAATGTCGATTATTATCTAACAGCTTGCCCGGATCACACATAGATTATGATTCCAACCACTGATTCAGTTCACCTCTATTTTCCAATGCATACAAATCATCACAACCACCAACATGACGGTCGTTAATGAAAATCTGAGGAATCGTACGGGAACCAGGGGCACGATCCTGCATTTCAGCCTGACGTTTCATATCCCGTTTCACATTATATTCTGAAAACTCAAGACCTTTCTTTTTTAATAGTGATTTTGCTTTCACGCAATAGGGACAGAAATCCCCTGAATATACTTCTATCTTTGCCATATCGAAAACCTATCCTCTGTATGATGTACGTGCCAGCGACAACACCTTCACCGCAATGCCCAAATCCAAACAGGTTTTAGCGGCAAAGTATAATGTTGATCCAGTTGTTAAAACATCATCCACCAACCAAACTGCATTCGGAGTAGGGGAGATATCCAGGCAACGTTGCTCATAGTCGGCTGCAAGGGCAAAAGCCTTACGTAAATTTTTTCGCCGCGCGCTTCCGCTCAAAGCAGACTGGCGTGGCTGTTCACCAATGCGCCGCAATATACGCCAGTCCCATGCGCATCCAATATCATCCGCCAGCCAGCGACACATATTAGCAGCGTGATGCTGCCCATGTTTACGCATGCGGGATAGTGGCATGGGTACAGGTAACAAAAGCGCATGCTCATCAATGCTTTCTCGCAAACGCGGCATGGCCTGCTGCACCAACCAACGCACAGCACTATCATCGCCTTGCAGCTTCCAGGCCAGAACCGCATCGCGTACCGGCCCATTATATTGGTACAGGCTATGGGTTTGCGACTGTGGCGGTGGATGTTGCAAACAGTGGCCACATGGCCCCGGCGCTAAGGACTCAGGCAGTTCAACCCCACAAGCCAAACAACAATCATGCGCATAAATATGAATATTCTGCAAACAGCGGCTACAACAGCATGCCCCATCCCGCTCGGCCTCTTTACAAAAAAGACAGACCGGCGGAAACATAACATCCCGCATCCGGTTAACCAATCGGCTTCCTTTGGTTGACAGCTTCTCCATGCCTACCAGCATGCCGGATATGTTAAACGCACGCAATTGGTTTGCTGATGTCAGTGCTCATCGTAGCCGCCGCTTTCTCGTCTCACGGCGTGACGGTGTAATGATTCATGTCGATGATGCAGCACTAATTAATTTCGCCAGTAACGATTATTTGGGATTAAGTACACACACAGCTGTCTGTATGGGAGCACAGGGCGCCTGTGCGGAATCTGTTGGCAGCGGCGCATCGCGCTTGGTTTCCGGTGATCATCCCATGATGCATCGACTGGAAGCAAAGCTGGCGAGCTGGAAAGGTTTTGAAGCCTGCCTCCTCGTAGGTTCAGGCATGTTAGCCAATATCGGCCTCTTGCAAGCACTGGCAGATCGCCACACGCATATTTTTTCTGACCGCCTTAATCATGCTTCTCTGGTCGATGGAGCCAGACTTTCCGGCGCGGCTGTGCATCGATTTACTCATCTCGACACCGCGCAATTAGAACAGCTCTTGGAGAAGCACCCAGCCAAACGTCGTATCATTGTCTCCGATGGTATTTTCAGTATGGATGGTGATGCAGCAAGCCCCACCAACCTGCTGGCACTGGCCGAAGCACATGATGCCCTCTTAATCATCGATGATGCCCACGGCATTGGCTGTATCGGCCCTGATGGCAAGGGTATTACCGCTGTTTGTGATATTGAGAACCAGTCCCGTCTGATTGAAGTCGGCACATTTGGAAAGTCTTTTGGTTCTTATGGCGCCTTTATTCTGGGCAATCACGAAATCATTGAAGGATTACGCCAACGTCAACGCAGTATGATTTATTCCACCGCCTTGCCTGTGGCCTTGATTGCTGCGGCAGAAACATCGTTGCTGCTTATTCAACGCGGTGAAGAGCGCCGGCAACTGCAACAGAATTTGGCATTGTTTAAACAGCACACGGCAGATTTCGGTTTCATGGCTTCTGATAGTCCGATTCAACCACTGATCATTGGCAGTGATACAGCAGCACTGAAAATGGCCATGCAACTGCGCGAAGCCGGATTCTTTGTGCCGGCTATTCGCCCCCCCACAGTACCTGAAGGCACCGCTCGCCTGCGTTTTACTATCACCGCAAACCACACGCATGAGCAGATTAAGCAGCTCACCGATTGCCTGAAAGGTTTACTATGACAGCATCCAATATTCCCATCGTATTCCTGCATGGCTGGGCCCAATCGCAACAGGTCTGGTATCAGCAGCGTGCACAGTTTCCCGATGCCCTGTTTCTCAATCTACCCGGCCACGGCGGAGCAGCCGACGCACCTCTTGATGCCTGGGTGGATACCATTGCCGGACAATTGCCCGAGCAACCCTGCCTGCTGGTTGGCTGGTCACTCGGAGGTATGCTTGCCATGCAGATTGCAACAGCTTTGCCTGAGCGCATTACTGCTTTGGCGTTGATTTCCACCACGCCACAATTCAAGGCATCAGATGAATGGCCACATGGTAGCTCCGATGAACTATTTGAAGGTTTCAGGCAGGCGGTCTCTTCTGGTTCTCCCAAGGCGTTGAATCGCTTTTTTTCGCTGATGTTGCACGGTGATGCAATCACTCGCAGTGATTATAATACCATAGCCAAAGCTGCGGTGGATCGGGAACACAGAGTCAGTCAGTCCGGACTGAAGCTTGGTCTGGCACTGCTCGAACAGCTCGACCTGCGCAGCGCCGCAACAGAGATAACGCAACCCACACTACTCATGCATGGAGATAGCGATGCCGTGATTCCCATTCAGGCAGGGCATTGGCTGGCTAAGCGGTGTGCTTCACAGCAACAACAGTTCTTTAACAACTGCGGCCATGCGCCATTTCTGACGCAGGCAGCAGCATTTAACCAAACACTTCACACATGGTGGCAACAACAGTGAATCAATCCCATATCCATACCAATCAGGTCAAACGCTCGTTTTCCGGCGCATCAGACAGTTATGATGAACATGCCGTGCTGCAACGTGAAATAGGGGATCGCCTTATTGCGCACCTGAACTTCACCAAGTTGGAACCTAAACGCATTCTCGATGTCGGTTGTGGCACTGGTTATTTCACACGTCTATTGCGTGATAAATATAAAAAGTCTGAAATCACCGCCCTAGATCTCTCTGACTCGATGGTCAATACCACCCGCAAAGCCCACAACCGCCGTATGCCGTGGCATGGACGCCATCTGCACAGCATTGGTAATGCCACCGCCATGCCGTTCAAAGATGCTAGTTTTGATCTGGTCTGCTCCAATTTAGCCATGCAGTGGATTGCCGATCCCGCCGATATGATGACGGAAATGCGCCGCGTACTCGCACCGGGTGGGCTGATGCTCTTCTCCACCTTTGGCCGCCGCACCTTGTTTGAGCTACGTCAAACGCTGGCAGAAATTGATCCGGTCAATGCTGGGCTGGTACTACCATTCCCCGATGTCATGAGCCTGGGTGATTCGATGATGAAAGTAGCCATTGAAATGCCGGTAACCGATGCTGATCTGTTTACCTTAACCTACCCGGATACCATCTCACTGGTGCGTGAGCTCAAAGGCTTGGGCGCATCTGCTTCCGCTATTCGCGGTCGCAAAAGCGGCCTCTATGGCCGTGCACTTATCCGTAAACTGGAAGAACAATACAGCGCAAAACACCGCAATGATGATGGTCGTATTCGTGCCACCTTCGAAGCGCTCTATGCTCAAGCATGGTACAAAGAAGCAGGTTATGAACACCGCGACAATATGATTCCCATTCGTGCCGATGGTGATGTGCGCACTGATGGTCTCTAAGTGAGCTGTTCAAAACAGACCATTTTCATCACAGCTACCGATACCGATGCTGGGAAAACCTGGGTTACAGCATCGGCTATTCGTGCGCTGTTAAAAAAGAGGATATATGCCAAAGCACTCAAACCCATCGCATGCGGTTTAAATGACGCTGGACTGAATGATGATATTGAAATTCTACTTGGTGCTCAGGGCTTAAACGATGCAGACAAAATCAACCTGTTCCGTTACGCCCTGCCCTCAGCTCCCTCACAAGCCGCCGCAGCAGAAAGTGCGATGGTAGATACCGATAAGCTCACCGCCTGGTGCAAAAACGAAGCTGATCACGTCGATACCTGCCTGATTGAAGGAGTGGGGGGGCTGATGGTTCCGATCACCGACAACTGGCTAGTCTCCGACTGGATTAAAGCGATCCCCGATGCAGAAGTCTGGTTGGTTGTAGGATGCAAACTCGGCGCTATCAATCAAACCCTGTTAACACTGGAAAAACTCAAACAGATGGGCCGATCCCCAAGTCGTATCTTCTTCAATGCGCCACAAAAAGTGCATAACGATTGGATCACACCAACCCGAAAATCCGTAGAACAGTTTTTGAATGCTAATTGCCAGATTTACAGTCTGAATTACGGCTCTGAAATATCTCTGAACTGAACTTTCTATCAGCCGATCAACTTTCCACTAAAAAGGTCTCTTTAAGCTCGATAACAAGTAGGGTGCAGCCTAGCAAACAGAATAATATTTATTTTTTCATATCTCAAACACACACCCTGTTTGTATCGCTATGCGTCCGCTGGCAAGATAAGCATATTCATCGTTCACGGAGGATCTGTGCGCAATAGTCTGCTTCTGTTAAAAAAGCTTACATTTCTTTCAGACAAGCGGCGCCTGGAGCTTTTTCCGCCCTTTTTTCTGATGCGCGTTAAGGTGCTAACGATAGCAGATGACTGGAGTAGCTTACGGGTTCGGTTACCGTTGAATTGGGTATCCGCCAATGCTGCCGGCAATATGTATGGGGGATATCAGGCCAGCCTTGCCGATCCTGTTCCGGCACTGGCCTGTTTGAAAAAATTTCCGGGCTACCGCGTTGCAACCAAAAAACTGGAGCTTCATTTTATTCGCATCGGCAATTCTCATCTGACCTTGCATTTTGATTTTGATGAAACACTTGAACAAACCATTAGACAGGAACTGGAAACACACGGGCGCTCCACACCATGTTTTAAAATGCAGTATGTACGCGATGATGGAAAGGTTTGTACCGAAATAAAAAATTGCGTAGCAATTCGGCCACAGGGTTATCTTGGTCACCATGAATAAACCCATTATTGATTTTTATTTCGATTTTATCAGTCCCTACAGCTATCTGGCTGCAACACAAATAAAATCATTTGAAATCCAACATGGGATTACATTCCATTGGCTTCCAGTCAATTTACCAAGACTCATGAAAGAGTCTGGTAACATCTCTCCGGTTTCCGTGAAAAAAAAAGCACTCTATTCTCTGCGCGATCTTAAGCGCTGGGCTGCATTTCTGGAACTACCTTTCAAAATGATTCGTCCTGGATCATTTGATAGCAGACCTGCTATGCGTATCGCCGGAGCATTGGAAGGGGATCAACGTACCCAATTCTGTGTGACCTTATTCGAAGCTATTTGGTCAGGTAGCGTAGATATGAAAGGGGATACGTGGTTAACAGAGATCATTGAAAGCAGTACTTTACCTCGACAATGGCTGGAGCTTGATAGCGAAGCCTTTGAAGAGAACACCAAACTAGCACTCAAAACAGGTGCGTTTGGTGTCCCTACATTTGTTTTGCATACACAAACTGCGCGACCTGAACTCTTCTTTGGTCTTGATCATATGAATGTTCTGGCCCGTTCATGCGATCTGGCCAAACTCTAAATCACTGGTGTTGGAACTGTTTAGCTGAAATTAAGCGTTACAGGTAAAGACAAAGATAGGCCGTCTGACCAACTGAGCGAACGTCAAATGTGTTATCTTTTTCAACAACAAATTCATCACCCGCATTGTACGTAGCCCATTCCGATGCACCTGGTAATTTCACTTCAAGGCAACCGGAGGTAACCGACATAATTTCTTTCGTAGATGTGCCAAAGGCGTAATCACCAGCCGCCATCACACCGATAGTAGCTGGGCCTTTGTCTGTTTCAAATGCGATGGACTTTACTTTTCCATCGAAATATTCATTGGTTTTAAACATGTGTGACTCCCATCAATAGTTGCAGCACTGTAAAACACCATGTCCTCAATTCAAGCGCCCGTGTTCATCTATACGTCGATTACACCCTTCCAACCAAAGGCCAGCATCAAAGCCAGCATCGGTGCACCGGAAGCAATTTTTCCTTCAGCCAACAACTCCAGACTAGTTTCACGTGAAACCCAACGCCTGCGAATATCTTCCTGCTCAGCATCGCAGCCACCACCAGCACCCGCCGGATGATGTTTATCTACCAACCCCAGAAATAGATCAATACGTTCAGAGCAAGCACCTGGTGTCGTATAATAGCGGCCTAACAATGTGACCTGAGAAGGAATATAACCGGATTCTTCTTCTGCTTCGCGAATCACAGCCTGCTCAGCAGTTTCAACTTGATCTACCATACCCGCAACAATTTCTGTCAACCATGGATTATCATCGCGCGCAGCAGGACCAATACGAAACTGCTCCAATAATAACACCTCATCCTGTTTGGGATCATATAATAAAATTGCTGCTGCATCGCCACGCTCCATGTTTTCGCGTTTGATTTGCAATGAGCCCCCATCAAATCGATCATGCTCAACCAGATATTCATCCATGCCAAAAAACCCCTGATATACCCGGTCTTTTTTGAGTATTTTATAATCCATGCCGAACCTCCACACTGATAATCCTTCCCGCACACTATCCATCAATGCTACAGTAAGCCGCATGAAGATTCTGGTTGTTGAAGATGAAGAACGGGTAGCCCACTTTATTCAGAAAGGTTTAAAGGAAGAAGGACATGCTGTTGACGTCTCTTATGATGGCGAAGATGGTGAATTTTTAGGCTCAGTCAATGATTATGATTTGATCATTCTTGACCTTATGCTACCTAAGAAAAATGGTATTGTGGTCTGTCGTGAGCTGCGCGCCGGCGGAGTGTCTACGCCCGTGTTGATGCTAACTGCACGTGATTCTGTCGAAGATAAAGTACGTGGTCTTGATGCTGGTGCTGATGATTATTTGCCCAAACCATTTGCCTTTGAAGAGCTGCTTGCACGCGTTCGCGCTCTGTTGCGTCGTCAGTCAGACAACAAATCTCCAGTACTCAGCATGGCCGACCTGTCACTTGACCCCATCAGTCGCCGGGTAACACGAAATGATAATCCGATTCGTCTAACCACCAAAGAATATGCGTTGTTGGAATACCTATTGCGTAATCCCAACAAAGTCTTGTCTCGCACCCTGATTGGTGAGCATGTATGGGATATGAATTTCGATCCGGAAAGTAATGTCATTGATGTATATGTCAGTCATTTACGCTCTAAAATTGATAAAGGTCATGAAATATCGCTGCTACACACCTTGCGTGGTCAGGGATATCTGCTTAGCGATAATTCTCCACCAACCTAACCGGATTCATCACATTGTTTCTGAATCATTATTCATCCGCGCAAAGCAGCAACCGTTTTGACAAGTAACCCTATGAGCATACTTCACTGGTTACGTTCTAATGTTTTTCGTACCTTTCGTGGTCGTTTGGCTATGCTCTACATTACCTTAGAACTCAGTATTTTATTGTTTACAGCAGTTGTACTGTACAATGTATTATCCAACCGTATTTATCATGAAGTGGATGAACAGTTGATGACTCAGGCAGGTTCGCTGGTTGATGAACTGGAGCGTTCTCCATTTTATTTCTGGTCAGGTCATTTGGGTACCTATGCAGATCATTTTCAAGGTCCCGTACAACTGGTAGGTGCAAACGGACTAATCCTTTTTAGCGCCAACCTTTCGCTGATTGATAAAGGTGGTAACGATGTAAGCCGGGCGCTCGCGCATACCTTTAGCGACGGCACCCCCTCTTTTGCTTCAACAAAATCTCTGTTGAATAAAGCAAATATCCGCGTTATCGCATTTCCCATTCATAAGGGTGGGCGAGTCACGGCAACACTGTTACTGGGTCATAGTACAGCCGATATTCGCTCCTTTTTTAATATTTTGTATGTTGTAGGTGGCATTCTTGGTTTGATTTCTATCATCATCAGTGCCGTGGCTGGTTATTATATGGCCAAACGGGCCTTGGAACCCATTCAGGAAATCACCACCACCGCACGTGGTGTCGCAGCAGGGGATCTATCCAGACGCCTAAAGTCCAAATCTCAGGATAAAGAGATTCAAATTCTTGTGCGTGTATTAAATAAGATGTTCGGTGATCTCGAAACAAGTTTTAAAGCGCAAAAACGCTTTACCGCCGACGCTTCACATGAATTACGCCTACCACTCACCATTTTAAAGGGTGAAATTGAAGTAGCATTACGTCACCCTCGCAGTGAAGAGGAATACCAACAAATTTTGCAACAGCAACTTGCTACAATTGATCGCATTCAACGCATTGTGAATGATCTGCTCACACTAGCACGGGCTGAAGCCGGCCAATTTGAATTGGTGCAGACATCGGTAGACCTATCGCTTTTATTGCAGGAAGTGGGACAACAACACCTGATTCTATTCGACTCTCAGCATATCACTCTTGATATGCAAATCGAAGATGACCTCATTATGATGGGAGAGGAAAATCAAATTGAGCGCACCGTGATGAATTTACTCTCTAATGCGTTTAAGCATGCTCCCGAAAAATCGAGCATTTTTCTCTCCGCCAGGTCGGAAGGAAATTCAGCTATTATTTGTATCCGCGATGAAGGGCCCGGGATTGCTGAAAAACAACAGAAGCAACTGTTTGACCGTTTTTACCGTGCTGATGATGCGCGTTGCCGTAAAGATGGTGAAGGTGCTGGTTTGGGACTGGCAATTTGCAAGCGTATTGTCGATGCCCACGATGGTGATATTTGGGTGGATAGCAAACTCGGTGAGGGCGCAGCATTCTATATACGCCTGCCCTTATCCGGCACTGCCCTGAACCTGAATCATCAGAATCGACTAAATGATATTCTCACCAAAACACACCCTGTCGTTTAAAAAGAACAATACTTATCGTCTGACTAACTTATAACGCTGTGTTTTTTTCTTTAAATTTCCAGCAACACTCTCAGCAGCAACACCTGCAATAAAAGTTAAGCCTTTTCTACTTTTTGTCGCATTACCCATCAATGTATCAAAATTTTTATAAAAATAGCGTCGATCTTCAACCTGAATATGGCTGATATAACCTACTTCAAGCGTATAGTGTGAAAGATCATCCTTATCATATCCAACATTATATACGTTCGATGATAGTAAGGTTCTATCATGGATTGAATACAAATCAGCTGCTAGCACCATTCCCGGTCGATACGGTTTATATGGTGAACCAGATGCATAACCAAAACGTTTAATATCCACCCTTAACAAGGCATCAATATGTTTGCCACCAACATCTTGTTTACGATATTTTTTTTGTGCTTCCCAGTAGGTCATATCCAAATCAACCACACGATATCCCAAACGCCGCAAGCGATATTTAATACCTTTGCGCATCTTGCTTATCGCAACATGAAGTAATGCTGGGTTTGCATCCTGATATTTAATCCGTTTGGTTTCGCGCACCACTTGCTGTAACACCTTGGCGCTTACCCCAATAATGGCATAAATCGGGTTATCCCGGCGAATATCAATGCGCTTACTCACCTCAAACTGAGGCAAACCAATGGTACGAAGGGTATTGTTCTGACTCTGTTCCAGTGCAACAGGTTTACTATGGATGCCCGCACATGATGTGAGCACTACCAAAGCCACCAGACTCAACACCCGTGCCATTTTCCAACGAAACTGACACCATATACGTTCCAAAAACATCAACCCTCCAACACACTTTCAAGCCTTATTCATTCGGTCGTGAGTATCGGTTCTGCTAATGTTTGTAATGTGATATAAATCACATAAAGGTGAGTAAATTATTGTTTTATAAAGTAATTCTATTTTAGATAGATCAATTTATGATAACCAGATCACGCTACGACCATCAATTTTAAAACCCTGTTCAACCATCCGTTTTAGTGTCTTCGGATAGAGTTGATGTTCTTCTTTCTGAATGCGTAGATGCAGACTTTCGCGGGTATCATGATCGAGTACCGGCACTATGGCTTGTGCTAAAATTGAACCGCCATCGAGGACTTCATCCACCAGGTGCACAGTACATCCTGAAACTTTCACTCCATAAGAAAGTGCATCTTCAACCGCCCTGCCTCCGGCAAAAGAGGGAAGTATAGAAGGATGGATATTAATAATACGTTGTGGAAAACGGCGTACGAAAAAAGAGGAGAGAATGCGCATATAACCGGCCAGCACAATCCACTGACATCCATGATGATCAATCAAATCGGCACATGCCGCATCAAATTGAGCACGATCCTGATAATCTTTCGGATTCAACCAAACGACATGCGCCACACCGGCAGCGCGAGCGATCTGCAATGCTTCTGCATCCGCTTTATCAGAAATCACCAGCCGTACATCTACGGGACATACTCCGGCTACGACTGATTCAAGAATTACTTTGAGGTTACTACCGCGACCTGATGCCATCACCGCAATTGCTTTTTTTGAGTTCATACATCACCCATCATTATCATTGATAATGCAAACTCTTAATCATCAGCAACAGAAAGCAAGCAGATGATCCAATTACCCTTTGTACTGTTACGAATGGTGATCATTGGTGACATGAACAACGCTGTCACCATCATTCACAATAACCGCAGGTGCCCTAAAAACCAACAGAGATCAAAAAAAGAGGGCCTTACACAAAGCGCCCTCTTTTTGATGAATATCAGGAGAATAAATTAATCGATCAAGGTAACCGCTTCACCATCGCGAGCATGGATATGACCAATACGATAGGTGGTTTCACCCGCTTCTTTCAACACAGCTTCCACTTTTTCTGCTTCCTTCTCAGGCAGCACAACAGCAAAACCAATACCCATATTGAAGGTACGGTAGCGTTCATCACGCGCCACATCCGCAAAACCAAGCAGATATTCAAAGACTGGTGGTACAGGCCACGCACTTACATCAATCGTTACCGCCAGTTCATCGGTCAACAGACGTTCGAAATTATCAAACATGCCACCACCGGTGATGTGGGAAAAACCGTGTATATCAGCATCAGATCTCATCAATGCATTCACAGCAGGCACATACAGACGAGTAGGGGCTAGAACGCCTTCTACGGCCTTACGGCCATCGGATAGCACATCTCTTGGTAAATCGGCTTCGCCAAGCTCCAGCAGCTTGCGAACCATCGAGAAACCATTTGAATGCGGCCCATTGGAAGCCACACCGACAATAATATCACCAGCTGTAATCTTGCTACCATCCACCATTTTCGGTTTATCAACTACACCAACACAGAAACCACCGATATCATAATGGCCCGGTGCATACATACCCGGCATTTCAGCCGTTTCACCACCCACCAGAGAGCATTCGCATGTATTACATGCGTCGGCGATGCCTTCAACCACACCGGCTAATTTTTCACCAGCCAGTTTACCCGTCGCCAGATAATCAAGAAAAAACAGTGGGGTCGCACCAAGTGCAGCCAGATCATTAACACACATCGCTACAGCATCAATACCGGCAACATGTGGTTTATCATATTCCTGCAGCAGTAATAATTTAGTGCCCACACCATCAGTACCGGAAACCAATACAGGCTCTTCCATATCGGAAAAATCAGGTTTAAAAAGACCACCAAAACCACCAAGGCCGGATAAAACTTCCGGACGCATGGTGCTGTTTACCGCCTTTTTAATTCTGCCAACAAAGGCATTTCCTGCATCAATATCCACACCGCAATCGGCATAACTTAAACTCTTCTTATCAGTCACAATGAAATCCTTTATTACTACTTTATACGTCTAGATTGCGTACTTTTAGTGCATTGTCTTGAATGAATTTACGACGTGGTTCAACCGCATCACCCATCAAGGTAGAAAATGCTTCATCGGCATTCACCACATCTTCCAGAGTTACCTGCAAAAAGGTACGCACTTTAGGATCCATGGTGGTTTCCCATAGCTGTTCCGGATCCATTTCACCCAAGCCTTTATAGCGCTGAATGTTCAAACCTTTACGGCCTTCTGATTCAATCAGAGCAGCCACTTCATCAAAGTGTGAAACAGGCCACACCTTATCACCATGTGTCATCTGAGCACCTTCTTCAACAAGCCCCTGCAACGAGACACATAGTTTCTGTGCTTCAGCAAATTCAGCCGTACCTACCAGATCTTTATCCAAGCGAGAAATCATCACTCGGCCATGATCACGACGTTGGAACTGAACCCAAAAGCTACCATCTTCTGCATTTTCCATAATTTTCCAGCTCAATGTTTCATCCTCGCGTGTGACCTGATTAAACGCTAAAGATAGAGCATCCATACGCTCTGCTAACATTTCACGATCACGCATCATCGAAATACTGGTTTTACCACTTTCAATCAAAAACTTCAGTACGGTCGCATCAATACGCTGAGACAAACGGTTCTGCAGACGCTGTAAACGATTGATACTACGCACTGTAGTTTGCAAACGTTCGCCTGACATCGCTGTTGCGGTTTTGTTTGAAAAATATTCTTTCGATTCACTGCCATGTTCAAGCAGGAACTCGAACAACTCATCATCATTGGCAATATAACGTGCCTTTTTACCACGTGTAACACGGTAGAGTGGTGGTTGTGCAATATAGAGATGACCACGTTCAATCACTTCAGGCATTTGACGATAGAAGAAAGTCAGCAGCAAGGTTAAAATATGTGATCCATCCACATCCGCATCGGTCATGATCACAATTTTGTGGTAACGCAACTTGGCAATATCGAAATCATCTTTACCAATGCCAGTACCCAAGGCTGTAATCATCGTACCAATTTCCTGTGAGGATAACATTTTATCAAAACGGGCTTTTTCCACATTTAAAATTTTACCTTTCAACGGTAAAATAGCCTGTGCTCTACGATCTCGTCCCTGCTTGGCTGAACCGCCAGCAGAGTCCCCTTCCACCAGATAGATTTCGGACAAGGCCGGATCTTTCTCCTGACAATCCGCCAACTTTCCTGGCAAACTGGAAATATCGAGTACACCTTTACGACGTGTTAAATCTCGTGCTTTTCGTGCTGCATCACGTGCCATGGACGCTTCAGCTACTTTGCTTACAATCTTTTTGGCTTCTTTTGGATTCTCTTCAAACCATTCCGCCAACTTTTCATTCACAATACTTTCAACAATCGGGCGCACTTCGGATGAAACCAATTTATCCTTGGTCTGTGATGAGAACTTTGGATCAGGTACTTTTACCGATAAAACAGCCGTTAAACCTTCACGGCAATCTTCACCAGTCAGGCTGATTTTTAATTTTTTGGTCAGGCCATTGGCATTGGAGTAGTTATTTACCGTACGTGTCAACGCACCACGCAAACCAGCCAGATGGGAACCACCATCTTTTTGCGGAATATTATTGGTGAAACAGAAAATATGTTCCTGATACGAATCCGTCCACTGCATGGATAGTTCGACTGTCACATCATCTTTTTCAGATGTCATCGTCACACACTGGTCATGCAATATGGATCGTGTGCGATTCAAATGCGTTGCAAACGCAGAGCTACCACCCTCAGAGTCAAACACCACGTTGTTATCTGTACGCTCATCCATCACTTCAATATGAACACCTGAGTTCAAAAAAGAGAGCTCACGCAAACGCGATGAGAGAATATCAAATGACATATTACGATGAGAGAATGTTTCCAGACTTGGTAAAAAACGCACTTCCGTTCCTGTGCCTGTAGCTTCACCAATCACTTTCAATGGCGCAACTGCATCACCACCCTCATATTTCTGATAATGCACCTTACCTTCACGGCGAATCACCAGCTCCAATGTCTCTGAGAGTGCATTCACTACCGAGATACCCACACCATGCAAACCACCGGACACTTTATAGGAATTATCATCAAATTTACCACCAGCATGCAATACGGTCATAATCACTTCAGCAGCAGACCTATTTTCCTCCGAGTGCATACCAACCGGAATACCACGGCCATTATCACGTACCGTCACCGAATCATCAGAATGGACGATGACTTCAATTTTATCACAATGACCAGCCAGTGCTTCATCAATAGAGTTATCCACTGCTTCAAACACCATATGGTGCAAACCGGTACCATCGTCCGTATCACCAATGTACATACCGGGACGTTTGCGCACTGCATCAAGACCACGCAAGACCTTAATACTGTCCGCGCTATATGCTGTCTGTTCTACTTGCGACTCATCTGAAGCGCTCATGCTGCTTCCTCCATTACTCTTTCACTCGTGAACGGTTTATCCACCACATAGGTCGTTAAACCCTGGGATGTTAAACGTTGAATATTAATACCCAATTCTGGCGACACATACACACCATCCGGTGCTGTCATTAAAATTTGTGCCGGGCTTTTCTGTAAACGTTTAAACAACTTTAATTGGCGTTGTTGATCCAATGATTCCAAACAATCATCCAATAATACTACCGGAATCAAGCGCCTGTGTGTTGCCCACAAAGCGCACTCTGCCATTTTTATAGCCATAGCTGCCAGCTTTTGCTGGCCACGCGAGCCTGCGCTACGAATCTCGCGTTGCTGAAAAGAGATATTCACCACATCTACATGTGGCCCAAAACGTAAACTGCCAAGCTTGGCATCATCCATCCGTTTCTCTTTCAGACGCTCAAGCCATGCCTCTTTTGTATATTCAGGCATCTGCATGGACAAACTAATCTTGTCTTCTGTCAGTTCTTTTTCATGCACCAACAGCGCGTTCAACTCTTCTAGAATCGTTGCCCGTGCCTGCACAATAGGCATACCATAATGCACAATCTGCTGTTCCCAGACATCCAATTCATCAGAAAAGTCTTTTCTACGCAATAAACGACCACGCTGCATCACAGCTCGCAAATAACGTTCATAATGTATGCGCATCTGCTGATAGCAAATCATAATCAACGCATCGAGCCAGCGTCTGCGTTCACCCGGTGCACCATCAATGATTTTTCTTCCCTGTGGTGCATCCACCAGCACTGGAAATGATTCACTCACATCTTTACGACGTTGAATTTCACGCCCCTGCAAGCGCACCGATGTTTGTCCCTGTCTGCCCGCCACACTCAAATGCATAGGCCCAAAACGATGCCATTGACCATGAACCATAAAACGTTTCTGACTATGTTGAACCAATAATGGACTACGTGACTGACGAAATGAACGTCCGTGTGCCATCAAACAGATTGATTCCAGCAGTGTGGTTTTACCACTACCATTACCACCAATAATTAAATTCAGACCAGCAGTCACTGCCCATTCCAATTCATCATGACAACGCAAATGACTGACTTTAACGCGATGCAAAGTCAGCGGTGTTGCCCATTGAAAATTATCAGGGGAAGAATGCACTCAGATATTTACCCATATCATCATAGTAATGAGCGAACTAAATCCGCATTGGCATAATCACATACCTGGATTGCTGATGCTCATCACTGGAAATAAGGATAGGGGATAATTCATCTTTCAATGCGATGGACACAGAAGGAGATTTAATTGCACTTAATGTATCACGTAAATATTTACCATTAAAACCTACCGCAACTTCTGAACCATTATAATCTGCGGCAATATGTTCTTCCGCTTCTTCCTGTTCGGTATTATGCGCTGATACATCAATTCCCTGCTCAGAAAACACCAGACGAATATCATGGGTAAACTCATTGGCAACAATCATACTACGACGCAATACCTGATCAAAAGGGGTTCGTTCAACAACTGCTTTTGATGGGTTATCAACAGGAATAACATCCTGATAGACAGGGAAGCGTGCATCGATCAATTTTGAAACCAATACATTTAAACCGGCTTTCACCTTAATTTGACGTTCACCAAGAGAGATTTCTATCTGCTCCTCACAATGATCACACAATTTACTTAATTCAATTACTGCTTTTCTTGGCACAATGCAGGTTTTCTTTTCAGATGTCTGTTCTAATCGGATTTCAGATAGTGCCAACCGATGGCCATCGGTTGTCACTAGTCGCAACATCTGTTGTTCATCAATTTCAAACAGTGTACCTGTAAGATATTTTCTTGTTTCATCTGTGGACATAGCAAAACTGGTAGCAGAAATCATATCACGCATGGTATCGCTAGATAGTGAAATGGATGCTTCATTAGATTCTTCAGAAATAGATGGAAATTCACCAGCAGCAAGTGAAGCAACTCTGAAACGAGAGCGACCACTGCGAATCGCTATAAATCCATCACCTGTTTCTAAGCTAACATCCTCTTCAAGATCCAGCTCTTTAATAATTTCAAATAATTTACGTGCAGATACAGTTATTGATCCTTCTGTTTTCACATCAGCAGTAGATTGACTACGTAAACCAACTTCCAGGTCAGTAGCGGTAATCGATAGTAGATTATCTTTCGCTTCTAATAAAAGATTAGCAAGAATTGGAATAGTATGACGTCTTTCAACAATGCTCTGACAATGCTGTACAGACTGTAATAAAGACGCTCTGGTTATGGTTAAGTGCATATCTACTTCCTTTTTCTCTTATTTATTAAAGAAATTAGTCATCATCATAGGGCCTGTGGACGAAGTGGATAAGTCGTAAAACCCTTACTCTGCTTAATAAATAAGTTTTTGTGATGTGGACACATACTATAAATTACTGTGGACAGTATGTGAATCGTTGATTATGTCGATCGCTAGCTTATCGTTTTCGCGACTTATACTCAATCAATCCACAACTATTCAGGGGGATTGTGCACAGGATGTGCGTGCTTATGAAAAGGATAAAATAAGACTTGTTGAAAATTTTGAATTTGAAGTGATCTTATAATTACTAAAAAATATAAAAACATTTTTTTCTCATCTGAATTATATCTAAAACTGCCTCTATTCTTTTTAATTTTTTATAGCGAGCAAGTTAGTAGCAGTTATATTTCTAGCGCTCAGTTATTACTCTACTCTTTAAGATACTTATATTTATAAAAAAATTAGTAGTAGTCATAGGGCCTGTGAACAAGGTGTATAACTCATAAAAGCTTTAGTCTGTTTAATAATTTCTCTTAAAATATGTGAACAGATACTTCGATTTTCTGTGGATAATATGTGTATAGTTGATTACATCGTTTGCATAATCGTAATTATTGCCAGTTATGACCATCTTATCCACAGGTGATGAGGGGTAGTATGCACATGATTTACATGGGGCTAAAAACCATAAATAGGCAGTTTTGTGTCAGTTATTATGAATATATTATCACCAGATAATCTTATTGGAGGCGGTTAGGAAAGTGGTGGTTTTTCAGAAACATATTTAAAAATAAAGTGATGGATGCGACGTAGGAACTATTCTTGTGATAAGAACAGCTTCGTTATTATTGATGTAGGAGTGGAGTGCCAAGTCGTTATTCAGGGCACTTCTGACGGTTTATTGCTTGAGTAGATTGATAATCCTGTTCATCTCTTCATTGAAATCATCGGATTCATCGCGCATTTTTTTAATTTTCCGTACAGCATGCAGTACCGTGGTGTGATCTCTTCCACCAAAGTTCCTGCCAATTTCAGGTAGTGACATGGTAGTAAGCTCTTTTGTGGCATACATAGCCACCTGGCGTGGGTAGGCGATGTTTTTACTGCGTTTACTTGAAGACATTTCCCTGATGTTGATATTGAAATAGGAGGCAACCTTTTTTTGAATATCTTCAATATTCACAGAGCGTACTTCTTCATGCAGCAGATCACGCAAGACATGACGGGCAAAGGTAAGATCAATAACACGACCGGTTAAAGTAGAGTGCGCAGTCAATCGGGTTAATGCCCCCTCTAATTCACGTACGTTATTGGTAATGCGAGCAGCGAGCAGATGGCCAACATCTTTATCCAGTGTAACTCCTGCCAGTTCAGCTTTACTGGAAAGAATAGCTAAGCGGGTTTCAAGGTCAGGTGCCTGAATATCTGCAACCAATCCCCAATTAAAGCGAGAGCGTAGTCGTTCCATAAGATTGGTGAGTTCACGCGGGCTTCTATCCGAAGTTAAAATAATCTGTTTTTTCACTTCATAGAGTGCATTGAAGGTATGAAAAAATTCTTCCTGAGTCTTCTCTTTACCAGCGATGAACTGGATATCATCAATAATGAGTACATCAACCTGACGGTACTGGTTTCTAAATTGTTCAGATGTACCATTACGAATGGCTTGAATCAGTTCGTTGGTAAAGCGTTCACCTGTACGATAGGCAATTTTTGTGATGCCGCGATCAATTAAACAGTTGGCAACAGCATTAATAAGATGGGTTTTGCCGAGACCAACACCACCATAGAGATAGAGTGGATTATAAATCTCGCCAGGATTATCAGCCACAGCATGACTGGCGGCATGACAAAATTCATTGCCTGAACCAACTACGAAGTTGGCAAAGGTAAAACGTGGGTCAATAAAACCATCAACAAGAGATGCCGGAGAAGCGGGCTCTTCATTCTTATTACTTTGTACTGAATGACTGGCCAATGAAGCATCTACTTCATAGGTGATGGTGACAGGAGATCCGGCTAAGTCACAGGCAATTTCTGTATTGCGTTGCCCATAATTGTATTTCAAACCATCAACAAAAAAACGACTGGGCACTTTTATGGTTAATTTATGATCGCTGTAATGGGCCGAAAGAGAATGAATCCACGCATCAAATCTCGCCGCAGGAATTTCACTTTGCAGTTGGTCTGAAATGTATTGCCAGAAGGAGTCGTTAGAAATATGGGACATCGGCTGAATAATACATGCATCATTGTGATCATCCACATTAATAAATATTTGAACGTTGTGAATTTGTCTTCTTGACACTGAGATTGAGGCATTTATTATGCGCGACCCTTTTTAAGTAGGGAAACAGGAGTAAGACCATGAGCTTTACATATAAACCCAGCCG
>JAUZQJ010000101.1 GCA_030951045.1 Mariprofundus sp. | reverse complement strand
CAGATAAGCACCGGGTATAGGAGAGTTTTGCGCAATCGCATCAAAGGCATGGCCAATCGACTCATCGCTACCGCTAAAAGGAGCCTCCTGCATCAATTGATCAAACATTGCGCCCATGGAGCCTGTTGCAGTATTGGTTTTATTGTCCGCATACCAGCTTACTGCAGCCAGTTTCTTACCCGACCTGATTGCAATCACGCGCAGTACCGGAATCAAAAAAGAGGTCGCACCATGCATCGAACCTGTAGCATCAATCACCAGATGCAGATCTTTACCAGGTAGAGCACGCAGACCTTGCACCATCAATTCAAAATCCTTGCGGCCCTGGCCGACACCAAATCCGGCTGATGCCAATACCTTATTCATCTGCTGTTCACTATCGGCACCAACCAGAGAGTTCATCTCCTGCATCAGTTCAACATTACGCGCATTAGACTTCGCCAGTGAATCTTCAAGCGAAGCGATGGCTGCTTTGTCCAGTTCAGAATCGCCGTTACCCTGCATTTTCGAGACCATCAAAATCATGGCCAGGATAAAGATAAATGCTGCGAGCATTAACAACGCCATATCTGAAAAGACTTCGTAAATAGAGCCGGTCTCCTGATTATTACGCGTGCGCATGATCAGAGCTCGGTTTTTTGATCTGTTGTGCTTGCATTGTTCTTCATTGAGTCGATCTGATCTTGATTATTTTTTGGCTGAAATCCCATCGCCATCAACAAGCGCTGTTTAAAACTCGCCAACTGTTTCTGAAGACTTAACTCATAACGCAGTACTTTGGCGTAATGACGATGTACAGCAATCGCTTTAAATACCTCATCATCATCTTCACTTAATCGCGTTGCCTGTTTGAGTTCACGCATTTCCTGTGCAAATTCAGACATGGCATGCTTGCTGGCTTGCATTGATTGCCCCAATGAAGCCATGCGCTGCTCCATGCCTGCTAACGACTCATCCAGTGCGAGATAATCACGCTGAACCGTAGATGTCAGTTCTACCGAGGCATACACCATGCAGCTGCGCACCAGCAGATCCTGCAATGCTTCAATCGAGTTATCAGAAATATAGGCAAACACGCGCAGCAACACACCACCCATGATTGCACCCAATAAGGTGGTATAAAATGCCAGCCCCATACCTGACAATGCTTCACTTAGACTCACCAGTATGGTGGCACTATCTGAACCAACATTGTTCAATGCGCCATTTAAGCCCGTTAAAGTAATGGTTAGCCCCATGACCGTTCCAATCAAACCTACTGTGATCAATAAACTGCCCAGCAAACCAACAAAACGACTGCCACGAATATGCGAAGCAAACTCTACCGTACTGAGCTCTATCAGGTTCACCTGACCACCGGACTGGCTAATATGCTGAATAGCCTCAAGAAAACGACTCGATGTACTCGACATACGACGTTTGGTCATACGTGCCGCTTGCAAGCCGCGTCTTTTTAACTGCCCCTCCAACTTGTAACCATAAAACCACTCCACGGTTAACAACAACACATGAATCAAGCTGACAGTTACACCTAGCGCAAATGCGATCATAATGACCCATGTAACACGGGAGGTATCATTGATCACAAAGTCCCACAGATCCGCCTGCTGATAGAGCTGCATAAACACGCCTGTAGTAATGGACAGCCAAATAACCCAGAAGCCCAATGTTTTCATAAAACGCTGATCCATGGCGGCATTCTTTCGCAGTTTAGGAACAGAACCGGATGATTGCGGGGAAGTCATTTCTTTCTCCTGTTTGAGCATCGTTAATATTTTATGGAATGTAGAAGTTATTTCATAACGAAAAAAACCGCCTGCGGATCACTCCGAGGCGGTTTACAATCTAATCTTAATACCCTTGGTCGTCTAGCTGACTAAGGTAATTATTTATGCTTAGTCACGGTTGCGATCAGCAGCGCCAGCAAGCAGTAAAGGTGCTACTACACCCAATACAACAAACAGGATAAAAGGATAAATAAAAGCAGTTAATTGCTGTTCCATAGTGTAAAAACCTCCCAGAAAATGAATCTTGTTCGGGAGCTTAGTCACTCTATGCAATCCTTGCAAGCTTTAGCCACATCTCACTATGGTCAGCAAAATAACCTACTTGTTTATATTGAAGCGATCACATTCGATTCATCTATTCAACACTCAGCTTTTATCATCAGGTTTATGTTCACGATCAAAGTCACCAGGGCGTCTTTTCTTGGCGAATTTTCTTGGATCGTGCCAGCCTGTATCATCCGGATCTTTCCAGCCTGCTACACCACCAACGAAGAAGTAACCCGCTGCAAAGGTCAATACTGACAAGAGCATCACAGTATATAAAATAAAGATCGTCATGCCTTGATCCACCATCAAGGTAATATCCAGACCGGTCGGTGTCTTCTTATATGGGCCAATCGCATAAGATGAAGCCTGCACCCTTAATTCGGCACCTTTCAAGGTATAAAGTACATTTTTACTCAGATAGTTATTAATCTGAGTTGTCATATCTTCGACAAGCACTTTTATGTCTTTATTCCAGAGGTTAAAATCAGGACTGGTTGAGTTTTTATCCAAGACGGTGATAACAGCCTGATCAACGACTTTCAACAGGACAACGTTCACCACATTATCGAAATCAAGCGTTGATACAAACTCTACTGTTCCCCATTCAACCTGAGGATTTGCTGTCAACGTTAGGTCCAGCTTCACAGCCACGTCACCTGAATCCAGGATTGTTACATGTGGATCCAGCATTTCATAAGTAACACCGGTTTTTTGAGAAGTATTTTTAATATAAAAAGTCGAATCCATATTTGCCTGGATGCCTTTTTGAGGAATAATTACAGGCAGACTTTCAACCTTATATACATAGCCGCCTATATTTGAGACTATGAAAAATAGTAATCCCAAGGTAAATATTAGCTTTTTAGTTAGCACATTTCTCTCCTAATACCATTGTTTGAAACAGATACAGACTTGCTCTCTCTGAACGTATCAGGAGGGGTTTCCCCCTCCTTTTATACATAATGTGCGAATTCTCAGCCCTTATTTAGGCTCAAATTCACAGTGACATAATTTGCGTACATGTTTCACAAGATCATGAATCTCAGCGTCTGTCAGAAGTGATTTCCAAGGTGGCATCAAAGCTGATTTATTGATCGATACACCGCCCTCTTTAATTACCTTGAACAGATCAGCATCTGACCTGGCCTGCATATATTTACCATTACTATGGTTACGGGCAGGTACAGCCATATCACGAGAGTTAATACCACTTCCATGTCCGGAAATACCATGACACTGCATGCAATAATGACGGTAGTTTTTAGCAGCCGATTCATTCACATCATCTGTTTTGAATACTGGCATCTCTCCAGCAGGTTCCTGATCAGCCACTGATTCTTCGGTATTTTCATTTACCTTTGGTACAACAACACCTGCAAGAGAATCAATATAGTTAACCAGTTTCTGTAAGTTTTCTTCAGAAAGATCACGTCGAGGCATATATGTTTTGTGGTTCCATCTGTTTGGATCACGGACAAAACTTAACATATATTCCGATTTTAAACGCTTACCAGCTGAGTATAGCTCAGGACCAGACAAGCCTCCGTAATCAGGTGCGATACGGTGACAAGCCATACAGCCATTACCTTTATCAAACAGCACTTCGCCTGCGGACCCTGCATTGATGGATGGATCAAGCTTTTCAGCTCTAATCAATGCAGTTTTTGTTCTCTTGGCCAACAAGACCGCAGCTACACTTTCCGCCTCCATGGCAGGTAAGCTCACGTGCTCAGGGAAGGATGTAGTACGTATCATATCCCTCTTTTTACCTGATTCAACATGATCCAGATAAAACATGCCGGAAGGTCGAATTTGTGTTGGATGTTGCAACCACTCTTTCAACCAGCTTTCATTGTATTTATTGCCGGCATAATAGAGCGCAGGTCCTTTACGCCAGAGCCCTGCAGTTTCAGGCCCTGGTTTGCCAGTCATATTATGACAAGACGCACATTCCATTTTTTTTATCACTTTCAAGCCCGCTGCACTGTCTGCAAATGCTGATGTGCAAAACAGCAATGCAAAGGCTGTGCAAGCAACTGATAAAGTGCGAGTCAGATATTTCATCTTTAGTGTCCTCTGCGTCTTGTTTTAATAGCAGTACCCTTATGTCCTGTTTGCTCAAAGAGTCCATAACCTTTTTTCATAGATTCCTGATAGAAGAAATCAGGATCATATTTGATATCTTTCCATACATACCAGTCATCCATCGGTGTACCTTCGTACTCCTGTACTGTAATCGGGCCACCAGGGAATTTACCACGCGCAGTTACATGTTTATCAACATGATCGTGGAAAATGAAACGGCCCTGCTTATGATCAGCGGTATAGATTGCATCATAACGTTCACCCGGGCCAAACATAATGGTCTCTGATTTATATGGTGCAGCCAAAGGCAAACCATCTTTATGGGTTACAGTCCAGTCATGACCATGTACATGCATGGAGTGAATGGCACCACCTGCACCAAACAGACGCACACGCACCACATCACCAGTCTTCATGCGAATCGGTTGCGTATAAGGGAATGAACGACCGTTTACAGAAAAGTAATCTTCCACATCATATGGCGTTGAACCTGTACCATATTTATCAGCATTGGCTGATTCCCATGTAGACATCATCATCAACACTTCTTTGGTCACTGTCTTTTCCAAGGCTGTTGGATGCTTCGGATCAATAACAATCGGGCCCCACATACCACGAATACCAACATGTTCATTCACATTTACATGGCAGTGGTACCAGAGCGTGCCTGGGCGATCCGCCTTCATCTTATAGGTAAATGTGGTACCTGGTTTAATAGGTTCCTGCGTGATGCCGGGAACACCATCCATCCGCCATGAACCCTTCTGATGGAATCCATGCCAATGAATGGTATGGGATAGCGTCGTATTATTGGTGACATGAACAACCAGATCATCACCCTCTTGCGCGTGAATCAGTGGACCAGGTACCTGACTGTTAAATGCAAATACTTTGTAGTTCAAATCCGGAGCTACTGCCAGTGACACTTCGTCAATCGTCATATTCATTTCACGTGTTGCAGCCTCTGCCGTCGTCATCGCTGTAAACAGCCCGCCGATCGCCAGTGACATTGCTACCATTAACCTTAATACCCTCATTATCTATCCTCCTCTTTTTTCATACTGCGTATAAACACGCAACGTTATGCAGATCACACAAATGGATCAGTATAAATATCTGCCATGGATGCACCTGCCATAAAACACGTCTGCTTCAATCCATTCACAATTTCAGGATCACCACACACATAAATCCGCCAACCGGTTAATTGTGGAACAGCGGTCTGAACAAGCTGTTGAATATCGCCCTTCATGCCTCCCTCAGGCACTTCGCCATGCAATACGCAAGGGATATAATGCACGTTTTCATGCTGTTGTGCCAGCGCATTTAACTCATCAGTATAATACAGTCCTGATTCTGCCAGGCTTGCATGAAACAGATGAATTTCACCACGATGACCATGTTGCAGTGCATCACGCACAATACCGTATAATGGAGCAAGCCCTGTGCCAACCCCCACCATCAGTAGAGACTGGTCTAAATCTTTATCCGTATAAAAACAATCGCCGACAGGCCCGTCTATCGTAAAGCGACCACCAATCTGCGCGTCATCATGCAAATATCCGCTCATCTGGCCATTAGGTACACGCTTAACATGTAACTCCAACACCCCATCATCAGGTAAGCTTGCCAATGAATAACTACGCACCAACTCTGTTTCAGGATGTTTCAAATTAATAAACTGACCAGCAAAATAATCTAACGTTTCTTCACTTTGAAGGCGCAAACGCATGACAGATTCATTCAACATCTGCTTTTCAATCACGGCAGCCTTAAGCCAACCTTTTGACACATCCGCAACAGCTAGCTCCATATCTTCTTCGGGTTTGCAGATACATGTTAGGAAATAACCTTGTGCAGCCAATGTATCTTTCAAACCTTTTTGAGATTCAACAGGTGGCTTCCCTTTGACTGCTTTGCTTATGCATGTCTGACACACACCCTGCCCACATGCAGAAGGGAGAAGTACACCATGCCGGGTTAAACCCTCAAGAATCGTTTCACCTTGATGACAGTCATAATCATGACCATCAAACGTAATCATCGGCATGGCATACTCTCTTTATTCACTATTATTTATCGATTAAGCACATCATCGCGGACGCTATCTGCAATCGCAATGATTTCTGCAACTTTAGCTTCACCAACACCCAGCTCTGCCAACGTCGAACGCAGATGCGCCAATACATGTTCAAAATGAGTATCGTTCAAGCCCATTTTTTCCACCAGGTGTTTATGACCTACACGCATATCCATGCCGGTATAATTATTAGGGCCACCAAAGACCATGGTCAAAAAGGCTTTCTGCTTAGCTGCCTGTTTTTCCATATCGATGCCTTCAAAAAAACGTTTGATATATGCATCGCCCAATACTCTACGGTAAAAAATACCAACCGCTGCATCAATGGATGCCTCACCGCCTAACTCATCATATAAACTCATAAAATCCTCCGGTATATATATTCTTCTATGCACTCAGATGATTCGTAAAAAGCTCTCAACCCCTGCCCTGTGGTAAAGAACACACCTGATGTTGGAGAAATATGATGACGGTTACAAAAGATGTCAACAGAATGTATTTTAAAAAATTAAAAGATGCCAATAGAATATATTATATTAATTGCATATCACCAATAGCCATCTATACTAGCCTCATGCATTTGACACGATATACAGATTACTCCTTACGTGTATTAATATACTTAGGCGCTCATCCCGGCAAGCGGGCTACAATTAGTCAAATCACAGATCATTTTGGCATATCTCGTAATCACCTGGTCAAAGTGGTACATAATTTAGCGCAGCTAGGCTACATCAAAACCACGAGAGGTAAGTCAGGTGGCATGGTTCTGGCCATGGAACCCGATCAGATTAATCTTTCAGCCGTTGTTCAACGCATTGAACCACACATGAATCTACTGGAATGCTTTGACAATAAAATCAACACCTGTCCAATCTCAACCCAGTGCAAATTAAAAGGTGTTTTCTTTGAGGCCAAACGCAGTTTTATCGGTGTACTCAACAATTACACACTCGCAGACATACTAGTCTCAGAAGAGACCCTTCCTGCCCATTCCCTTTCTGAACACCTTGTCCCGATCCCCCTCCCTTCACGCGGCTAAAAACGATTTCTTTCGGACACATGCTTTCAGCACTGTTGATGCACTAACATTTAAACCAAACGACATTCAGCTTGCCCCTTAAGGGTGAATGTTTAGCGTGCCGTGTTTGAAAAAAGACATCCACCGTTTATAGAGAGAATATTATGCTGTCCAAAATCACTCAACATATCGAACCCCGCCATTTCGGTCTGCTTGCACTATGCGTCTTGGCTTTTATATACATGGCGCTATTTCGTTATGATGCCTACGGCATCGAAGAAGGGGCTGCACGCGCTCTTCTCATCAACTGGTCAATTATTGATCATGTTGCCAATGCCACGCCATTGTTTGGTTTTCCTGACCTGCGCGCCATCATGTTTATGTTCCTTGATCTCCACTGGGCCGGCAGTCTGGCCGCCGCCAAGGTATTTACCCTGTTCATGCTATTGGGTACTGCATTGATGCTCTACCGCTGGTCAGAAGCCAATGACAGCTCTGAAGTTGGCACCATGGCAACCGCCATGTTGCTTATTTCACCGATTACAATCATGCAGACAGACTCCCTCTCACCAGGAGTATTCCTGCTGTTTTGTTTCGCAACATCATATTGGATGAACGAATACTTTCAAAAAGCCATCCGCACCATGTCTGCTTCATATTTCCTGTTGCTGTTGATGAGTGCTTTTGCCGTCAGTCTGCATCCGATGGGACTGGCTCTTCCTATTGCCCTGACATTGCTTTGGTTGCCTAAAAAGGCCCTGTCAAACGATGACAATACATCAGCACAAAACGACCAGATGCTCGATAAACGTCGCAACCTGTTTATCGGTCTTGCCATCACCACAGCTTTACTCGTATTTGTTCGTTGGGGCTGGGGTGGACTGGAAAAAGGTAGTGATCACCTCGCCAGCCTTGGTGCAGTGCTAACTGGCTCACCGATTCTGCAAAGCACACCACCTACCGGTTTTGGCCTGATCATTGCCAGCCTGCTCGGTTTTGTCATCGCCATCTATATCTACCGCCGTTATTTTGAGCTATTCAGTTTAACACTGGTCATTGCCTGCCTGATTGGTCTCTTCCTACCAGACACTTCATGGGCCCTGTTAGCATTGACATGCATTCTATTTCTTGGTTTACCGATGTTCATCGCAGCCCACCGCAGAACGGGCGTTCAGAACATGATCGGCCAGCGTGGGCTGATCATTTTACTGGTGGTTGTTTTCACCAGCATCTGCACATCAGCCGACAAACACTACCGCGAGATCAGTCAACTAAAACTCAAATCAGACACCGATAATTTGATTGCTTCAGCCGCTTATATCGCCAACAACCACGACGTTGAGTTCCTTATCGCCAGCCAATGGCCAGCGCGCACCATGCTCGCCACCAAACGTGATGTACTGCCTTTACCACCAGAACGCATTTTGCAGGACGCAGATACCTTTATCGCTAAAACTGCCAGCGTGACACATTTCATGTTCGACACCAATGCACCGGAGAACGAAGCCTTATCAAAAATAGGTGTTAGCATGCCACAGCATTTGCAAGCTATTGAAATTCTACCTGCCGGTGTAATTTTACAGGTCAATGCAACGCCTGAATAGTCAACTCAGCCTTAATGCGCTAAAGACTTAAAGTGAAATATATTACTTGCTCTTATTTAAATAATAAAAGAACACGGATACCACAACGCCAAAAGCTCCGGCAAATACTAATAAACCACCAACAATCATTGTGCCAAGCATGAAATCTGATGCATTATCAGGCATGTTTGGCACGAGATAACTCAACAGAGCGATACCTGCAATCATCGCAAGCGCATAATTACGCATCATGCGCTTCCAAACACCGAGGTCAGGCTTGTTGCCCGGTTGCGCTTCAGTCTCTTTTACTTCTGTTTTTTTCATTTCAGACGAATCCATCTCAATCATCCTTATTCCCTTTATTGAGTAGCTCCCGGCACAAACAGTAACCAGCCGGATGCAAACACCAGGAACCGCACTACTACCACACCGACAAATTGTTTCTTGTGCTCCGTACGATGGTGATGATGTTTCTCACCAGTCGCGTTTGCAAGCATCGCACGACCAGCCATAATCTGTAATACATACAGCGCATACAGAATCATCACCATCATCACATGACTCCAGATGAGAAATGAAAATATCTCTCCGTGATCAATCAAACGTTCCTTCCAATCATGCGTCAAATAAAGATATACCGGAAAAAACAGATCAAACACCATCAGAGAGATCATGGCTGAAATATGAAAACGGCGTTGCTTGCGCCAGAACCACGCTGCAAACAACACTACAAAACTACATAACACGAGTATTACAGTTATAGGCATGTGCAAACCCTACGCAGATAAAACATCATGCGTCACCCTTGAGAAGATAGTGGTAAGTGTATTCGCATTAAAATAATAAAAGCATTTACCATAGAGGACGCAAAGCTCACCCCAGGGCGTCTTCTCTTGCGCAAGCACAATTCTCCTTGGCGCAGAGTAAAACCCTTTATTTTAACATGTTAGGGTTTTCTTCCTAATACTTACTATAGTTAGCTGGTGAATACATCTACTTTTACAACTGCCGCCTTTGACTTACTTTGCGAAACTTTCCCCCTGGGGACTGCGGTGGAAAATACTGAATAAGCTGTAAAACATAAGGTGTTTTAATACGATTACCCTGTGCATATAACGCATCTGTATTGCACTCGATGCTTAAATCGCTACGCTTCGCCCATGTCAAATGACCTGTCTGAAAACACACACACACCATCACGTTCCGCAGATGATCAAAAACCAAAGGAATTACGCTATCTTGCCAAGTTCCTTATTTTCTCCGTAGTCTCTTTTTTTGTAGGTACTGTTCATGGTGTACTGCAGGTTATTCCGGCCATTCGCGCTTGGCTGGATTCTATAGGCAGCCCATATGGTGGCCCCGGCCACATGATTGACCCTCTAGCACATGCTCATATCAACCTGGTTGGTGGCGTGACCATTCTCGGCATGGCCATCACCTATTATTTAATTCCGAAAATCACCCACAAACCGATCTATTCTCGCAGCATGGCAGAGCACTCCTTCTGGTGGTCAGCCTGTGGTGTGTCTGCATTTTATATCTCATTAATGATCTTCGGTATTTGGGAAGGCAACCTCTGGCTCACAAGCCCTGAAGAAATTCCTGCCATTCACCGCTTCTATGGCCCGGTTATATCTATTGCTGCGACCGCCCTTGCGATCGGCTTCTGGGCTTACCTAGCCAACGTACTATTGTCCGTAAAGGGCCTGTACAAGAACTCCTGATCAATGAGCCCCCGTTTAGAATGTGGTTGCCCATCTGAATACCCGGACTGGCGTAGCGGAGACATTGATCTGGGTGGTCAACTTGTCCACACACTGAAAATACCAATGTTCATGCATATGCCGATTGGTTATGAATCCAACTTGATCAGGCAAAAGGCGGACATTGAACGTCTGGAACTTAATGAAAAATGGCCAGGATTTAACCTGACTCGCACCGGTGCCTTTCGTGGCCAGATGCTTTGCCCGTTGGCGGAAGAGAACTCTCCAGCGCGCAATATCGCAGTGCTTCCCAATCCGTTTCATCTCCGTGTGCATCTCTTGCATGGCGATGTCACCGAGATCCGTAAAGAAGTGCGTAAAATGCAATCTGAGCTACTCGATGAAGGCTTAATGCCCAAAGAACTCTACATGAGTTACCTCACCTGCCCGATCTGTGAAGAGAAGCGCGGCGGCAAACGTTTAATGCTGTTTCGCCGCTGGGTCAAAAACACCAAACTCAAAAATCGCCTGGATAAAAAGAAAAAAGCCTGAAATATTTAGCGCACTCAAACATCAGTAATTTCCTTCAAGTTCGGCCAATCGCTACAACTTATAGTATTTCATGATATGAAGTACTATAGTATAAATCAATCCGAATCACCCATATGGGGTAGATTGGCAATTTAATTTCCGAAAAGTGAATAATTCTCTATTGGCCAAGCGAAATCAGGCCCCTCAAAGAGGAGCCTGATAGATATATCATTTAAAGGATCAGAGACCTGCTTCTTAATTCAGACGAAGCAATGTGAATACTAAGCGTGATCTGATTGGGTTTGGTACGGTTTGAGTAGTTGCTCAAACACTTCCGGCTCAAACACCTTTTTATCTACACGCAAAAACACAGCATTTTCATCGGGCACTACTTTCGCTTCGCTAATACCGGCCAGAGCAAGCAGCTTAACCTGCAACTCATCGGCATTGGTATTGCTATCCACGTGCGCCATCATAGATGAACGCATTACTGGCATCTGCATGCCCATCGCTACCAGCAACCACAAGACAGCTACACCCGCCGCCCCGAAGAACACACCCTGCACATCAAATGCGCCGTAACACCAGCCACCCACGATGCCACCCAAAAAAGCACCGAAGAACTGTGATGTAGAATAGACACCCATGGCTGTCCCTTTGGCATCAATCGGAGCCATGCGCGAAATCAATGAGGGCAGTGTTGCTTCCAATACATTGTAAGCCACAAAGAAGAGAAACAGGCCAACAACCACTGCAAACATCGAGTCATGCCACAAACCAAGCAGTGCACATGCCGTAGCGATCAAGACGATACTGGTCAAAAACACCTGTTTCATTTTTTCTTTTTTCTCTGCCACAATAATCATGGGGATCATCAGGATCAGAGCAACCACCAGAATAGGTAGATAGACCCAGGCATGAGAAGAGACAGCAATTCCAAGGTGATCACGCAGTACAAATGGCAATCCGATAAATACCGCCATCATCACGGCATGCAAAATCATGATACCGGCATCCAGCCGCAATAGCTGTGGGTTTTTAAGCACACGACCAAATTCATTGGGTAGCGACTGTACATCCCTATGCGTATGGGTATCGGCTGGCAATGGATCAGGCACCATCCAAAACAACACGCCAATCGCAAGAATCGCTAGCACAGCGGTCAGCCAGAAAATACCATCCACCCCGATACTGGAACCTAGAAATGGACCCAGCACCAACGCCAACGTAAAGGACATACCAATCGTCATACCGACTGTCGCCATCGCCTTACTGCGCACCTCTTCACGTGTCAGATCAGCCAATAGAGCCATCATTGCAGCAGCGATTGCCCCTGCCCCCTGCAACGCTCGCCCGACAATCACCCAGCCAATCGAATCAGCCATAGCTGCCACCACACTACCCACGGCGAATATCAACAGGCCCGCTGCAATCACCGGCTTGCGGCCTATGCGATCAGACATCCAGCCAAATGGAATTTGCAGCATTGCCATCGTAAAGCCATAAGCACCTAACGCCAGCCCCATCAACATTGGCGTAACACCTTGTAAACCTTCGGAATACAAAGCGAATACCGGTAAGATAAGAAACAAGCCCATCATGCGCAGACCATAAATAGCTGCCAGTGAGAATGTGCCTCGCTTTTCAAATTGATTCATGATTCATCCCTTAAAAATTGTTCAGGCGGGCAAGTATGCCCTTTCACCATCAGGAACTCTAATTAGCCCATCGATAAAATCATCAATTCAACATATAAGAAAATAGAAAATAGGATTCACCCGACTAAGATAACAGCATAGAAGTCTATAATTTACAATAAAAATTGAAAAAGAAACATCTTCATTGAAATAATGAGACCCCCCTTATTAAGGCGATGACAACAACCCTATAACGCACATTACATAACGCGAAAATCAAGAAAAAGTCCAACCGACCCACTTCAAAAAGACGCGCTGACATTCCCAGCATTTATACCGCTTACTATATAAGATAAAGCGCATCCAGTTCTTTCGATATGTTCTGCTTACTTCCACGCCGCCACAATAAGGGCATTTAACTGACATCAGATCCTCCTACAACCAATCCATACACATAGCATTGGTATGTTGTCGCTCTGATTATAGCAGAAAAATAATACTTATATTTATCAAGTTCAAAAAATCTATTTTAAGATGTAAGCGGCCTCATACTTCCATAGGCCTCATCCAACAGTTGACCGGAAGTCATCTTGAAATGCCACTCGGAGTAACCAATACACATAGGCGCAAGATGTGCATGTTTGGGCAAATCTTTTTCCATTTGCATCATCAAATCATGCACCGATTGTTTTGCACTAGCTTCAGTCGAGCATGGGGAAATAATGGCATAGGTATCATGCGAGAAACGCGCCGGAATATCACCCTCTTGCAACAGCATATTGAGTTCTTTAGTGATAAATTTAAGAGTGAGCCTATTGTTCTTTTCATCTTTTGTAGCCAATTTTATTAACAGCAGCGTTAACGGTTGCTCACTACGATTTGCCAGTCCCATATGGTAATCCAGCTGTTCCAGTACAAAATGCCTGCCTTCACTTTCATCAAGCTGTTCCTTACCTACCTTACGTCCACTCGCCAGAAAGGCCATAACGTGATGATGGCCATAACGGTGATATAATTTAAGCACTACCAGGCCAACCACGGCAATCACTACAAGCAAACCGTATATACCTACCATCTCAAATAACTGCATAGCCACTATGCCTATCATATGCCCTGCAAAATAGACTACAAATGCCCAAATAATACAATTGATCGATTGCAAAAAGAAGAAACGGCTGGCGCTGATCGTTGAACATCCAAACAGGATAGCTGAAACAATGCGCATGCCATACAAATATTGAAAAATAAACACCGACCAATTGGCATAATCATCCATAATTTTATTGGCCTTAGGATAGTGACGGCGTAATAACGGGAACGCTTCTATAATCAGCATGCCTTTCCAACGCCCCACTGCAAAGAGCAGGAGATGCCCGACAAAAGCACCTGCTGCAGAGACAGCAATCACCCAATGCGCTTCCAGCATCCCCAAAGCAGCCAAAGCAGCCGCAGCCAGCACAACCACTTCGCCCTCGATAACGGTAGATAAAAACACAGCCAGATAACCATATTGGTCAATCAGCTGCTTGGCGAACTCCATGTCCATCAGCACTCCCCTTATCTCGCATGATACTTTTGCATGAACTGTATGTGTTTTATTTCAATTGAAGAAGTACTATATATTTCACGATGTGATCATTGCGGTTAAGAATCAACCACACGGACAACAAACCATCATCAAGTGAACTCTTATTGCCCCAAAATTCGGAAAACAGGCTACACTAGTGTTCACCACAACAAAGAGTGCTGGTCACTCACGGGCATTTCACTATGATGCCAACATTAAGAAATGATTTTTGGGGCCACAATGAATTTAAAGTTTATCGCCATAGCACTGTGTTTTTCACTATTTTTCAGTGCTCCTTTAGCCATCTCTAAAGAAATCACATTAAATTTCAAAAATGCTGACATCCGTGCCTTTATTGAATTTGTAGCAGGCTTCTCCGGCAAAAACTTTCTCGTGGATAACCGTGTTAAAGGCAAAGTCACTATCGTATCGCCCACACCAATTTCCGAAGAGCATGCTTATGAAGTATTCCTCTCTGTACTAGAGGTCAATGGCTTCGCCACGGTGCCCGGTTCATCCATCACCAAAATCGTTCCCAGGGCTGAAAGTAAACAAAAAGCGCTACCTGTACGTATGAGTCAGGGTGTGGGTGACGATTCTATGGTTACGCAAGTGATCAAGTTACGCTTTGCCGATGCCCAACAACTGGTTGCACTCATTCGCCCGCTAATATCGCCGAACAGTCATCTGGTCGCTTACCCGCGCGGCAATATGTTGCTGCTCACCGATAGCGCAAGCAACATTCAACGCATCCAACGCATCATGACCCTGCTAGATCGCAAGGATGCTGTTGGCGTACAACTATTCACACTCAAACATGCATCCGCTGACAAGCTGGCTACTACACTTACCACCCTGTATGCCGCTAACACTCCAGGAGCCCAGCATGGGGCTGTCAAAGCCTTAGCGCATCAGCCCGGTAATATGTTAATTGTTGTCGCCGCTCCACAAATCATAAACGAAGTTGCAGGGGTGATTGAACGTCTCGATGTCGCGCCCGAATCTGACAGTGATCGTTTACAGGTGCGTTATCTTAAACACGCCAATGCCGAAGATGTTGCTAAAGTTATCAATGAACTGGTTGGAGGGCAATCTGCTGTAATTGCCAAACCAGGGCAGACAAAACCGCTGTTTTCAGGCGATGTGAAACTTGTGGCAGATGCATCGACCAACGCACTGCTTATCACAGCTGACCCCAGCGATATTAAGGCTGTCAGCCGCATTATCGACAGACTGGACATTCGCCGCCGGCAGGTGCTGGTAGAAGCCCTGATTGTTGAAGTCAGCGGTAATGCGATCGAACGTTTTGGTGTTGAATGGATGGCCACCAGCGGCATCGGTGCAGGTGTACAGAACTTTCAAAATATCAAGCCGGTTGGCGCGGCTTTGGCAGCCAATGCCGTAGCAGCAGCCCCTACCAGTACCGCTACAGCACTAACCGCAGCAGCTCCCACCGGCCTGACACTGGGCGTACTCAATAAAGCCCTATCCATTGGCGCATTAGCACAGGCCATGCAATCAGATGTGGATGCCAATGTGCTCTCTACACCCAACCTGCTAACCATGGATAATGAAGAGGCAGAAATTATCGTAGGTAAAAATGTGCCGTTTTTAACTGGTCAGAACTCAACCCAGGGAGGCATATCCAACCCATTCCAAACCATTGAACGCAAAGATGTAGGGCTGACACTGCGCGTAAAACCGCAAATTTCAGAAGGTGATTCCGTTCGATTAGAAATCTATCAGGAGATATCCAGTGTTGATGGTGGCACAGCGGCAGAAGGCGGTCTGATCACAAGCAAGCGCTCCATTAAAACAGTGGTGCTGGCCAATGATCAACAGATGATTGTGCTCGGTGGTTTAATGCGGGATGACAAAACAGCCACTGTGCAGAAGGTGCCTTGTTTAGGAGCAGTACCTCTGTTTGGTGAACCGTTTAAATTCACTGAAAACATCACAACCAAAACCAATTTAATGGTATTCCTCAAACCCAATATCATCGTAAATGCCAGCCAGATTGAAGAGATCACCGATCACAAGTACATCGACATTAAAAAATTGTACGAGCAGCCACTACAAGGCGGTACAATCATTTTCCCCAAAAAAGAAAAACAAATGCCCGCCGAGCTCACACCCAATGCTAGTAATAAATCAGCTGCCCCTGCTGCCACTCAGCAGCAATAGTTGATTGATGCGACCCATCTTTTGAAACAGATCCCTCGCCTAAGCAATGAGCTCGTTGATGTCCAACGCGTACTGAAATTTTCTTTGCCAGTTTTGCGCGCAAGCCTCGTTTTGCCGCTAAAACCAACACAGGATGAGGCAAATCCTGTCGCCGTTTGCGATGAAAATGCATGGCCATGGGAACTATTGGATGATTGTCGGCGTATGTTTGGCGCTGAACCATCACCGGTACTGGTTCCTAAAGAAGCACTGCTGACCGCCTTGAATCAGGTCTTTGATATGGCTTCAGCCTCAGCCGAGCAGATGCTTGAGGATATGGGCGGCGATGATCTTTCGCGTGAACTCGAAGAAGTTGGAGATCTGCTCGAATCAGAAGACGATGCGCCGGTCATTCGGCTGGTGAACACATTAATTTCGCAGGCACTTAAAGAACGCGCCAGTGATATCCACATCGAACCCTTTGAAACACGATTGCTGGTACGCTTCCGTATTGATGGCGTACTGCATACCATCGTACATCCCCCCAAAGGGGTACAGGCCGCCATTACCAGCCGCATCAAGGTGATGGCAGGGCTCGATATTGCTGAAAAAAGGCACCCGCAAGATGGTCGTTTTCGCGTTAAAATTGCCGGCCGTGAGGTGGATGTACGTGTATCTCTGCTACCAACGGCGCACGGTGAACGCGTCGTGATGCGACTACTTGATCGTGGTTCAGCCATGCTGACCCTGCCACAACTTGGCATGAGTCCTCCGCAGCTGAAAAACATGCAAGAGGTCATTACATCGCCGCATGGTATCGTGCTGGTCACCGGCCCTACAGGCTCTGGTAAAAGTACCACACTCTACGCTGGCCTGATGGAAGTTGATCGTAAAAACCGCAATGTCATGACCATTGAAGACCCTATCGAGTATCAGGTTGAAGGCGTTGGCCAAATGCAGGTTCAACCCAAAATCGGTGTAACGTTTGCAGCCGGACTACGCTCAATTTTGCGACAGGATCCAGACATTGTCATGATCGGTGAGATTCGTGATCTGGAAACTGCTGAGATTGCTATCCAGGCTTCATTAACCGGTCACCTGGTATTTGCCACCCTGCATACCAATGACGCACTCTCAGCCATATTGCGTTTGCAGGACATGGGACTGGAACCCTATCTGGTCGCCTCATCTCTGATTATGGTACAGGCCCAGCGACTGGTTCGTCGATTGTGTCCGCACTGCCGTCAGCAACGCCCAGTGACTGCTGAAGATTGGAAAAGGCTGGAAGTAAATCAGGACGATTTCTCCGGCATTACACACATTTACGATGCCAGAGGTTGCGATTTGTGCATGGACACTGGCTATGCCGGCCGTATCGCTATTTACGAAATGGCACGCATTTCAGATGCCATGCGTACTGCCATCCATGAAGGCAAAGGTCTGCCCACGATGCGCCGTATCGCAAAACAAGAACACATGATCACCCTGCGACAGGATGTGGCCCGCCATGTCGCAGCGGGCGTTACCAGTATTGAGGAAGTGCTCCGTGTCACCATGGAGGATGTGGTTGCTACTGAACCATGAACATGATCGGCATGAATAAATATCCGGCATGGGCACAATCGCATGATGGTAATGGCATGAGTATAACGGAATGAGTGTTTTTTCTTATGAGGCGCTGGATCATGCAGGGCGTAAAAAGCGAGGCGAGATAGAAGCCGACTCTGAACGCAGCGCTCGCCAGAAACTTAAAGGCCAACAACTAATCGTACGTAAATTAAGCGCTATCGAAAAGCAATCACGAGGCAGAGAACGTGCTGGCAAGGACCACCTTAGCACATCAGAAACGGTACTTTTTTTACAACAACTTTCCACCTTAACCGAGGCCGGCATGCCGCTCATTGAAGCGCTCTCCTCCATGGGCGAAGGCATGAGCAGCCAACAATCACGCCGAGCGGTCTTCACCATTCGTAAAAAAGTACTCGAGGGCGGCGCGCTGGCCGACGCCTTGCGCGAACAACATTTTGATGAAGTCATCTGCAACATGATTGCAGCCGGTGAAGAGACTGGTCAAATGGAAGCAGTAGCATCCCGACTGGCACAGCTGTTAGAGCATAGACAGGCATTAAATAACGAACTGTTATCCGCCACCCTTTATCCTGCCATCATTTTAAGTTTTGGTATTGTGGTCATGCTGTTTCTCATGGCCGTTGTGGTGCCAAAAATGGTTGCAGTATTCGAGCGTGCGGGTGGAGATCTACCCACCCTAACCAAAGTAGTGATTGCTCTGTCTGATTTTTTACGCGACCACGGTGGTTGGTTGGTGGTGGCAATCGCCTCCTTGATCCTGCTCTATAAGCTGCTCATGCGAAAGCAATGGGCACAAGCGTGGCGGGATGTATGGCTCATGCGCCTACCCGGCATATCAACTCTTTTAATCACCATTGATACTGCCCGCTTTTCACGCACATTAGGCATGCTGTTATCCGGTGGCGTGCCAGCTCTGGCAGCCATGCTAATCGCCAATCAAAGCTGGTCACTGTTGCCATTAAAAGCGCTTGGCGAGCAGGCGCGCGAAGCATTAAGAGAAGGCGAATCACTCTCCGGCGCGCTAAAAAAAGGGAATCATATTCCCCCTATGGCGACCCAACTGCTGGCCGTTGGAGAGCAGAGTGGAAAACTCGATGCCATGTTATTGCGCATTGCCGATCACTACGAGAAAGAGGTCTCACGCAACCTCAAGCGCATGTTAACCATCGCAGAACCTCTACTGGTCATGTTTATGGCAGTGGGTGTTGGAGCCTTGGCGATGGCTATTTTATTACCTATTGCTGAAATGAATCAGCTTGTAAAATGATCAACACAGCGCAAAACCCCCGCATCCATCACATGTTATCGGCATGCACGACAGGGATTTTCTGTCTGCTTGCATCCTTTCTGTTCTGCATACCTGCCAGTCAGGCAGGCCCCACCGAAGCCTACCGCATGGCTATCAACATGGCCGCCCAGGGAGATGAACAGGAGGCCATTACAAGCTTATCCGCTCTGATTGAAGTGATGCCACAATCTTCGAATTGGCATGAACGCATGTTCGCCGCTCAACAACTGATTCGCATGAAAACATTGCAACAAACGGACTTCCCTGCTCAACGTAGCCCTAATCCATATATCAGTCTGGCTGCTGCCTACGCCAGCAGCCATCCACTGTTTCGGGAAATCAACACATGGCCTGCCGCCATACTCGCCACCCTCTTGCCCGGTGCCGGCCACGCATGGCTTGGACGCTGGTCTGATGCTCGCACTGCCGCATTGATGGTATGGCCATTACTGTTATTAACCCTATGGGCCTTTAAAAGAGGCATGGGGCCAGTCACCCTGTTTTTTGCTCTGGTTACCCTGTGGCTATGGTCCGGCACTGTTTTTTCAGCTATTTCTCTAGCCGAACGCGGCAACCTTGAGACCTATCTGACCTGGTGGCAACACGTCTGGCAAAGCTCCGGCCTGCCAGGAAGACCATGGTGATGGTGATGCGTTTTTTTCGTATCTATCTGCCTTTGGCCGGGGCGAGTCTATGCCTTGCCATAGGCTGGATGCAGACATTTCACACATCACCAGTGACACCTCAAAGCTTCCCTGCTTATTTTTATCAGCATGTTATTGGCTCTCTCGATGGTCGTTCCTGCCCAAGCTTTCCGGTCTGTTCCCAATATGCTGCTCAGGCAACACATCAATATGGATTGTTGATTGGCTCATGGCTGACACTGGACAGACTGATTCACGAGGGGGGTGATTTACAATCCGGCCCCTGGCTTTATGTTGATGGTAAAGAGCGCTTAAATGATCCGATCGAGCGCAATGCATTTTGGTTATAATTAGTCTATGCTTGCGCCAGATATTTTTTTACTGCACGGCTGAAATGATTAAACCCACTCAGTTGCAGAACTAAATATTTACAAAAAAATCTATTGCGTGAGGATCTTATGTTGCTGAAAAAAGAATTTTTTCTACCGGCTCTGTTCATGGCCTTTTTTACTACGCAAAGCCTGCACGCTCAGGAACAGGAAATCGAAGTATATTATGGAGCTCTGGGTGGAGGGCTATATGCAGTGGAATATACAGAATCACGCCCAACAGGACTACTCAGCGTCAAACAAACCGCAGTGCCTGCCGGTCTTTTAAAAGTAGGTGTCGATGCCCAGTTATGGGGAGCTGAACTCCGCCTTGGCCTTATGGGCAGCGCCAGCAAAAACTTTCCCGCCAGTACTATAGGCAGCGCCACGCCCTTCAATATCGATGTTCAGGCTAGCCCGTTTTTCTCCTACCTTGGTAAATTGCAGTATCCGTTCACTGACAATTTTAAAGCCTACCTACTGCTTGGGGGCACCATGGCCAGGTTCGCGATCAAACCTGGTGGCACCAGTGTATTGCTCAACTCCAGCGCCATCAAAACCGGATTCACCTATGGCTTGGGCCTTGCATATAAACCCAATCGCGATTTCTCTGTAGAAATGGAATGGATTCAGTACTGGACCAATGTTGATATGTCAATCTCCACAGCAGGTAATTCGCGTGCATCCTTTGGCGGCTTCGGCATATCTGTTAATAAATTATTTGATTTTTAAGTCGTAGGTTCATATGAAACGTTATCTTTTATCTTTTATCTTCTGCAGCTTGTTTGTCTTGCCAATGCAATTATTGGCTGCCACCACCCCAACATCCAATACGGTTGCCAGCCAGCTAGTGACCCAATTTCTTGGAGCTACTTCCAACATCGTAGTAGAACCAGCAGTGCCTGCGCCGGCACTGAATCCTGGCGTTGTGCTTAACCAAACAGGCACACTCAATAGTGCCGATTTAGGCCTTATAACAGTAGCTCCTCAGGCTACCCCACTCACACCGGTTATCATGGGCAAACAAGGCATTATACTCACCAATGGCCACATGGGAGGCACTAGCACTGCCCTTACCACTGGTGGTGATGCAGATATCGCCACGGCACTCACAGCAACAACAGGCACATTTGATGCAGCAGCCCTATCATTCACGTTCTCCGTCACAGGCGCACAAACGGCCGTCACATTTGACCTCGTATTTGCAAGTAATGAGCCCATTGGAGGCGCCACTCCTGATGCAGCGGTTGTGATGGTGGATGGCATAAACTACGCCACACTCAATAATGGCGGCATTTTAAGCAATCAAACAGCCGGCATATTGATTGCGACACCAGTTCCAAATCAAGTTGTCACCGGCTTCAACAGTGCATCACAAGTGTTCACTGTCACAGCTCCGCTAATCGGCGTCGGACCACATACGTTTAAAATAGCCATCGCTGACAACGTTGACAGACTCAGAGATTCCGCCGTGATCGTTGCCAACTTAAACGCCACCACGAGCGCACAGGGCGGCATGGGCGTTAAAGGGACTGATTTCTTCCCTCCCATTATTACATTGGACCCCGCCGTTGGCGCTGTTGTCACCCAGGAAGCAACTGCACTGCTGACGCCGGTGAATTTAGGGGCGCATACAGTTACGGATAACTTCGCCCCCGTGCCTCAAGCTATTCCTGCTCCAGCTGGTCCATACGCCGTTGGTGCAAGGGTAGTAACCTGGACGGCCACTGATGCAGCAGGAAACGTTGGCACCGCCACACAGACGGTGACGGTTACCGATACAACGCCTCCAGTCATTATCCCTCCGCTGCTTACCATCCCAGGCGGTACTGAGAATGTATTTTCAACGGCTACCCCTACCTATCAGGCAGATATTACTGCCTATTTAGCAACCGTAACTGCTACCGATCTGGGCGCTCCTCTTGCTGCAGCAATCACCAATAACGCCCCTCCTGCCGGGTTCCCAATCGGCACAACAACCGTAACATTCAATGTAAGCGATGCCTCGCTGAACGCCGCTATTCCAGTGACAAGAGATATCATTGTCACCTCCACTACCGTTCAGCCACAGCCGCTCGGGATCAATCTAGTGAACCGTTTACTATTAGGTTCCAATATTACCCCGCCAGCCACGGCCACCTTAACAACCTACGGCGCCTCCCAAACAGCAGAAATCATCGCCACCAACCTTGGTGTACTCATTGCAGGAGCACCACCAGTGACAGCAGTATCGTTATCACTTCCGCAAACCGGGATCATGCTGAGCACTGGCAACACCTTAGGTACTGGCAACAGCCTGACCGTTCCGGCTGCCGGAGCCGATGCCGATGTTTCAAACGCCCTGATTGCCAACCCATCATTTACTACAGGTGGTACATTCGACGCTGCCTCTCTGGCCTTCACCTTCACCGTACCGGCAGGCACTACGTCGCTAAGTTTTGATGTGATTTATGCTACCAATGAAGCTATTGGCGGTGTTGCATTCCCTGATGCCGCTGTTGTGATGATTGATGGCACCAATAGAGCCGTGTTTAACAACGGTTCACTACTTTCCAATCTCAACGTTGCATTTTTAACTGCAACCAATGGCGCTTTGGTTCCCGGTTTCACCAATGTCTCACAAGTACAAACATTAACAGCAACCATTGCACCTACAGTCGGTAACACCCACACCATTAAAATTAGTATTGCCGATAACAACGATGCCCTGATTGATTCAGCCATTATTATCGGCAACATGAAGGCTTCATCCATAGTGAACCAAAGCGGCATGGGCGTCGGTGATGTCTTTCCGCCTATCGTTGTAGCGCCAGCTAATGTCATTATTGAAGCGACTGGAACATTAACGTCGGCCAATCTCGGCGCGCCTGTGGTAACCGACAATGTAGATCAAAATCCCCGGGCAATCGCGTCCAGCCTTGGCCCCTACCCATTAGGAATCACCACTGTCACATGGCTTTCAACTGACCAGGCTGGCAATATCAGTGCACCAGTCACATCAACTGTGACCGTCAATGATACGACTCCACCACAGCTGGTTGCACCTGCCCTAAACACGTTCCCTGCCAGTTCAGCTGCAGGACTTCCGGGCACCAACACCGCACTGGCAAGCTATCTCGCGACAGTGACCGCAACCGATGCTGTGGGGATCAAGTCCATCACTAATAATGCACCGGCACAGTTCCCTGTTGGTACCACTACCGTAACATTCACGGCCACCGACCTGTTCGGCAATATATCCACCGCAACCACCAATATCACCGTATCTGCTTTTGTAGCAGGCCCCGGAGCTGGTGGTGGCATCGGCCCTGTTCCCGTGGCCAACGGCATTGATCAAATCCCGCCGGTCATAAAACTGGTTGGCAATAAAAATGTAACTGTATTGCAGACACCGGCTGTTGCGTTATATGTCGATCCCGGCGCTACCGTCATTGATAATTTTGATGGTCTCACACCTGGAGTCATTCTGGCAACACCAACGATTGACACCTCTATCGTAGGCCGCACCGTATTGACCTACAGCGCAACTGATCTTGCCGGCAACAATGCCACAGCCATTCGCACCGTAGATGTAGTCGCAGCTATTGCTGGCGTAGATGTATTGCCCCCTGTTGCCACACCTCCAGCGGACATTCTGGTTGCCTCGACAAGCTTTGCTGGCATTGCCAGGACATCCCCCGCTCTGACTGCCTTTTTTGCAGCTGCAACTGCGGTGGATAATATTGCTCTGGCGGGAGCCATTACCAATAATGCACCAGCTGTTTTACCCGTCGGCAAAACAATTGTGACATTCACTGCCAGAGATGCTCAAGGCAATATAGGCACTGCAGAAGCTGTCGTTAGTGTCAGTGGTTTAGCGCAAAATCCTGGCGCTGCCACAGATTTTGATGCCGATGGCATGCCCGATGCATGGGAAATCGCCGTCTTTGGTGACCCTTTGCTAGCTATTGCAGGGCCTGGCACCGACTTTGACCTTGATGGACTAACCGATGCCCTTGAACGCATACTTGGCACCAACCCTAAAGTACCTAATACCAATGCATCTGGAGCTATCAATGATTTGAAGGATGCCGTGTACCTCAATAACCCCAGCGACAGTGACGGGGATAGCATCATTGATATTCTTGAAGATAACAGTAGCGCATTGGATCCAACCGTAGTTACCGGCATCCCGGCCGTTAGTGGCATCACAAACTTTACTATTCAGGGTAATGGCAATGCCATTCGCTCAGTCGCCGTAAATCAGATCGGTTCCGCTCCAGTCAATGTCATCAATAGCTATGGCTTATTGTCTTATCAGGTGATCACGACAGTCGGTGGCACAGCAACGATTCAAATTCAGTCTGTACTGTCATTCGGAACAAATGCGCAGTTTTATAAAGTGGATGCAGCCGGAAATTACACCTTAATACCCGCCAGTATTGTGCGCGCTACAGGGGCAAATAGTATTACTTTAACCCTAACTGATGGTGGCCGATTCGATTTGGATGGTATCGCCAACGGGGTGATTGTTGACCCAATAGCTTTCGGAACCGCCCCAGCTGTTCTCGGTGCCAATGGTGGAGCCCCCGGTGGTGGTGGCTGCACATTACAACCGCATGCAAGCTTTGATCCACTATTACCGCTGTTGTTCACAATAATCCTGTTATTCCACTTCATGCGCAGAAAACAGAACATGTAAATAAAAATAACCCATTCTCTGAATAATCGTCTATACCTATTCAGAGAACCGGATTGTTTTACAAAAATAGATAATGGATGGATGAATCACCATGCAAAACAGAACAGTGCTTTCGAAAAAGAATCAAGAGGGATTTACGCTATTAGAAATCATGGTGGTGCTGGTCATTATCGGTGTGCTGGCAGCCCTTGTCGCACCGCGTTTTCTTGAACGCGCCGATGAAGCCAAGGTTGAAGCAACCAAGGTACAGATGAAAAACATCGGTCAGGCACTCAAGCTCTACCGCCTACAGCATGGTAAATACCCGAATTCCGGGGACGGGCTGAACGTATTGACCAGTGGCAGTAAACGTTATCTCGACACCATTCCTAAAGATCCTTGGGGTAATGATTATGTGTACCTCTCACCCGGTGTGCATGGTGACTTTGATATACTCTCTTATGGCGTAGATGGCCAGGCAGGAGGTAGTGGCATGGATGCAGATATCGGGAATTGGCAGTAAACAGATACCGCCTGCATTGCGCATAGCATATGCTCGACGCGACCACTATCACCATGCATCTTAGAAAGCCTGAATCCGGTTTTACCTTACTGGAGATCATGATGGTCATCGTCATTCTCTCTGTTACAACAATGATGGTTGCACCCTCATTCTTTTCTGCCTCCTCGGCATCATTGGATGATGAGGGCCATCGGCTGGTACAAACGCTGCGTTTGGCTCAGGATGAAGCAACATTATCCGGCCAAACATTACGCATAACACTGCGCAATAATAGTTACTCCTTTCAATCCATCAGTATTGACGCGGAATGGACTCCATTACAGTCATCTCCGTACCAAAGCCATCAACTAATTGACGGTATCCGCATTGAACAGATCAAACCGCAACCGCCATTGGATGAAAAAGATGACCCCGAAAAAGAACCGGCACTTGGGCATCTCATACTTTATCCTGAAGGCCTGAATCAAATATCCGATATTACCCTGACCCAGGCCTCCGACAATCGCACGCTTCATATTCAATTCAGACCAGGGCCGGGTGGCATTCGCATCGTCAATGATGCAGACACATCATCGCCATGAAAAACAGACAGTCTGGATTTACACTCATCGAGGCTCTGGTTGCATTAATGATTGCAGCTACAGCACTGGTTGTTTTGATGGGTAGCCTTGGCACATCCGCCAATACCCAGCATACACTATCCATGCATCAACTGGCGATGGAACAGGCTCAGAATAAGCTGGTCGAATTTTCTGCCTCGCCGACGAACCTTGATGAGCAACAAGGCACTATTGAAGTTGCAGACATGCAACTGGAATGGCGACGTTGGAGTGAAAAAACAATGTTGGATGGCTTCGTGCGCATCAATGTCAGCGTACAGCTACCCGATGAACCGGAAGTCACACTATTCATCTACCAGAGCGTCCCATAAACATCATGCATAGCATTTCTTCTGTTCCTTCAAAACAGGCATTCAGTGAACACGGTTTTACGCTGATTGAAGTACTGATGGCGCTGACTGTGTTTGCACTGATTTCTGTGCTCGCATACACCACGCTGGACAGTGCCGGAACCGGTTTCAATATCCTCAGTGAGGTACGCCAACAGCAGGAACAGTCCGGCTGGGCAGGGAAGCAGATCCGCAAAGACATGCGCTATTTAACCGCCGCACCACATTACCCCGCCCCCAAAGCAGGCATACAATCCAGTGCCCTGAATATCGTACCAATCCGTATCAAAAATGATAATCGCGGAGATATAGAGCTCGATGAACTGTGGCTACTGGTTAAGGAACCAGGTCTGAATAGCATTTCCGAGGTACACTATTTTATCGATGAAACCGATAACCACCTGATTCGTGAATCTCGTTTACTACTGGCTCGCGATCATGTTGAGCCCATGCGCTGGGATTTTGGAGCAATACGCTCCTGGTCCGTAGAAGTATGGGATGAGCATGCCAACTGGCGGCAAGACTGGAATTTTAATGCGCAGGCTTTTGCATGGCCCAAAGCAGTCAGGGTAACACTACAAGTAGATGACAAGGCGACGATCGCCAGCCAACGTCAATGGTTGATGCCGGTATTGCCGGGCAAACAGCTATGAGCGATCTCACCCAGCAACTTCCATGCCCCCCCAAAAAACATCAACGCGGAGCTGCTCTGATCATTGTACTAGGGTTGGTTGCATTGATCAGCACTTGGGCCATAGATGCCATGTACGAAGATAGTATCGCGCTACGTCGCACTGAGAACAGCGATAACGCCCTGCGTGCAGAGCAGGCTAATCAATCGGCATTAATATTAAGTGCGAAAATATTACGTGAAGATTTGCAAGAGTCTCAAACCGATGATCTGGATGAAGCGTGGGCACAGCAGAGTGAAGCATTCCCTATTGATGATGGTCTTGTTCAGGGAGACATTATTGATAGCAATCGCATGATCAATCTTAATGATCTGGTCAATAACAAAGGTATGGTGAATCAGCTGGTTGAAACATATCTGAAATCCTTATTCACGCAGCTTGAACTCGATGCAGGGCTAGTTGATGCATTAATTGACTGGATGGACACCGACTCATCCGTACATGGTAGCAATGGAGCAGAAGACGCTAGTTATTATGATCAGGATTATCATGTTAAAAATGCCCGCCTTGATCGCTGGCATGAACTACTGCTTATTCGCGGTTTCAAGCCAGAGATACTGGCGCAACTGGAGCCTTACACTAGCGTAAGAGAGGTGCCAGTAAGCGGTATTTCAAGCATCAATATCAATACGGCATCTGCTCCGGTGCTTATGGCTCTGGCACCAAATATAACTGTTTCAGATGTTGAAATATTTATCTCCGAACGCCCCTTTGCATCGGTCGCTGCGGCACTACAAAACCGCACTTGGGCCACAGGCCTGAAGCAGCCATACTTGAGCGTAATCAGTGATCACTTTATGGTACGAACACAGGCCAGTTTTGGTCGGGCTAATTTAAGGGAGACATTTATGCTGCGTCGCCAACCCGGAATAGTAACGCTGCTGACATTTGAACGCGACCGCAGCGCAGCCGCCCTTCCAGCAACGAGCACCACACCATGAGCGCTATCATAAAACAGGCAGTTACGATTTGCTCTGATGGTAAGCAATGGCATGCTATTGATGCCAATCATAATATGATGACCTTAGCCATATCTGAAAATGATCTGCTACCCACACTGCCGGATGGAGCTACGGTTGCTCGATTGCTATTGCCAGTTGAACAACTCCTTAATAGAACATTTCATTTACCCTTCTCCAACGCTAAATTTATTGATCAGGATATCCTTTCTCAGGAACTGGAGGAACGCAGCTCAGAAAGTGCCGAATCATGGTGGCTATCATGGAGAGCTGGTCAAAAAGATAGTGAAGCAGTAGCCGGCATCATGTTCGGTGTCGCGGAATCATTACGCCAAGGCATTGATATCAATGATAACTGGCGCGACATCAGCTTTATAGGCAGTGATATATGGGCTCGACTCAATGACCAGCGCGATCATCACGCTACAACACAAGTCACTGAAGAATCAGAAGTGACCGCCAACAGAAAGCTTGCCGTCTTTGATAACGATGCATCCGGGCTGTTTTTCGGTGTATGGAACTGCCCCGGTGAGCAGATCAATGATGGTTTCTGGCTTGCCATGCGGCGCCTTAATCTTGATGAAGGCAGTGATACATCTGGCACCGTTGAAAATATTCGGCGCTCACTGCATAGCATGGGTTGGAGAGAGGATGAAGGAGATGCTGCTACTGGCAGGTTAAGTGTGGACTTACATCAAGCACTTAAATTTTCTACATGGCGCGGTGAATTATGTGAGGCTGGCGAATTACCCTCTCGCCGTGATGCCACCATCGCTGTTGCAACGGTTTCAAGCTTTAATTTCCGCCACGGTCGATGGCGCTCCGGCTCACACATGAATCAAATACAACCGTGGTATCGTAGTCTGGCATTGGCAGCTGTACTCATGCTGGTCTGGTCCGTATCTCAGGTTTGGCAAAACCGGCAACTTGAACAACAGCTTATCATGCATCAACAACAGGTTATTGAAGCATTTCATAAAGGGTTACCAGATGAAAAAGTGATCATTGATGCACTTGCTCAGCTACGCAAAGCTGCTGGCGACGGCGGCACGGACATGCGTGCTCAAAACCATCGTAATCTTGCTTCGCAATGGTTGCAGCGCATGGATATTATCAATCGCGTCTATCAACAAATAAACTGGACGGTAAAGGAAATATCATTCAAAGATGGCACCATGACACTCACGGGAAGCAGTAAAGATTTACAAACCATGAATAATATTCATCAGGCGCTGCAGAGCGCGTCTGGAGAGGATATCAAAATTCAAGACACCAACCTTAGTAGTGGCAACGAAGTCAAATTCAAGTTGGTCTGGTCATGATTGAAGCATGGAAACGCGCCATTACGCAACGCTTTGAAGAACAGCTATTACCTCGATATCAACAACTGGAGAGTCGTGAACAGAAACTTGTACTGGTCGCTACTATCGCATTACCACTCATCATCATCGTATTCGGGCTTATGATACCACTGCATGACCGACAACTCACATTGCAGAAAGAGTTAAGTATTGCCACAAATCAGGCTGCAAAAGCGAATCAACTCGCCAGTTATTTAACTGCACATGCCACAGACCTGAAATCAAACAACAACACTGAAAGCCTGTTAAGCACCGTCGATCAACTGGCCCGTCAGACCAATATCAGAACATTTATGACCCGGATTAAACCCCTGACTTCATTGAATGGCGGACCGCAAAGGCTGATGCTAAGTATCAAAAATGTACCCTATGATAGCATGTTGCGATTTATACATGCTCTGGCCAAACGTGATCTTGGTCTAAAACAGTTAAAATTCCAGACGGCCGGTAAGCCCGGCTATGTTCATGTGCAGGCTATCGTTACCGGATCTTAACCCACTTTTTAACGTTTCCTGTTCATTGACCCATTATTTATTCAATTGAGCTGTATGGTAGGTTTGTAAACGGCTGGCAAGATTAAACGGTTTTTCTTCCAGAATTTCGAGTCTCAATTGAATATCAATAGCACCACTGGTTAGCGTAAAGCCACTTTTATTCTGTCTGAGCACAGAGATGTTTTGCTCCGCAATTCGTAAGCCCTGCTTCGCTGCTTTACTAAACCAATGATCAGACTTCACCCGATCTATGCCAACACCACGCCCCAGCGCATACATATAAGCCAGAGCGTTTTGTGCCTCAGCAAACCCTTGTATGGCTGCCTCACGATACCACTGCACGGCTTTGTCATCCTGCTGTTCAACACCATCACCTTTGCGATAAATATTTCCCAGGTTGAACTGGGCCGGAGCATAAGCATGCTTTGCCGCCAGAGTGTACCAGTGGATAGATTGCTTGGTATTCACATCTACCCCCTGCCCATTCTGATACATCGATGCAATGGTATTCTGTGCCTCCATATCACCTTTTTCAGCCGCCTGCACAAACAGATCAAAGGCCTTTTTATATTTCAATTGTCTATAATAAAGTGCCGCCAGATTATACAGTGCATCTTCACTACCAAGCCCACGGGCCTGTTGATACCACGCTTCTGCATCGCTGCTGCTGGTGACAATGCCATAACCCAGATCATACATCATACCCAACAGTAATTTTGCTTCAAAGCCTGCTGCAGTTTGTGCTTTCTTTAGTAGCTCTAGCGCAACATCTTCATTCTGCATCAAACCAATACCACGCAAGTACATCAGAGCCAGATTATACTGCGCCAACGCATCATCATTTTCAGCAGCAGCCTTCAACCATTTCACGGTACTTTTCAAATCCAACTTTACACCACTGCCCAGTGCATACATGACCGCAAGATTATTTTGTGCAACCCGATCACCCTGCTCGGCTGCTTTTTCCAACCATGACGCTGCAAGTGCGTCGTTGCCTGCTTCGGCATACATAATACCCAGATTACTTTGTGGTGATGGCAAGCCGCTCTCAGCCGCTTTCTGTAACCATTTTAATGCTTCAACACGATTTAGTTCTACACCCTCACCAAGCGCATAGAGTACACCGAGCCTTGCTGCTGCCGGCATATTCTCCTGTTCAGCAGCTTTGGCATACCAGCCTGCTGCATGCTGGATGGCTTCGGGTTTACTGCTGTGCAAAAGCAATTCCGCCAAATGAAACTGAGCTTTGGCATTTCCACTGCTAGCACTTTGATGCAACCACTGCTCAGCCTTTTCCATATCCGCATTAAGACCCTGGCCCTGCTGATATATACGAGCCAATACAAATTGCGCCGATGAATCTCCTGCCGATGCCTTGGCACTAACCTTATTGAGTAAACGCTGCAGGTAAGATGTTGCCTCAATACTGTGTGAATTGGCGGCTTGAATAGCCCATAGTAACGCATCTGCATCAGACTTCTTTACGCCACGTCCTTCTGAGTACATCACTGCCATACGCAATTCGGCTGCTGTTAAGCCATTCTCTGCCGCTTTCTTATACCACCCAAATGCAGCTTTCAAATCAGCCGCAGGTACACCACGCCCATACTCCAGCATATTGGCCAGTTGATATTGCGCTTGTGCAAATTTTTGTTTTGCGGAAAGCTTAAGATGAACAACCGCTTCCACATCATCACGCTGCACACCTTTGCCATCACGATATAACATGGCAAAAAGGTATTGTGCCTCTTTATCACCTTTTTTGGCCGCTAAACGGAACCATTTGGCCGCATTATGATAATCCCCTTCCTGGTAAGCCGTTTTACCCAGATTCAGACCATCTGCATTGATATCGCCATAATCGGGAGCAGAAAAAAGCAGATAGAGTGCTACCCCAACGGCGAGCAAGACCATCAGCAATAAAGGTAACCGTAATTTAGCCATGCTTACATATCACAACGCATCTCTATCATAAATCCAGCTCTGACCAAATGGCATCCACCCGTTCTTTGACAGACGGATCCATTGCAATGGTTCGCCCCCATTCACGAGTTGTTTCACCTTCCCATTTATTGGTTGCATCAATACCCACCTTGGAACCAAGCCCCGCCACAGGCGAAGCAAAATCAAGATAATCAATAGGTGTGTTTTCAGCCATGGTGAAGTCACGCACAGGATCACAACGGGTGGTAATCGCCCAAATCACCTCTTTCCAGTCACGGCAATCAATATCGGCATCCACAACAATGATAAACTTGGTGTACATAAACTGACGCAGATAAGACCAGATACCAAACATCACTCGCTTGGCATGACCGGCATAACCCTTATTGATCGACACGACCGCCATACGATAGGAGCAACCTTCCATCGGTAAATAGAAATCCACTATTTCAGGAAACTGCTTTTTCAAAATAGGCACAAACACCTCATTGAATGCCAAACCCAGCACGGCAGGCTCATCAGGCGGTTTACCTGTATGGGTTGAATGATAGATGGCATCCTTTCGCATACTCATCGTTTCGACAGTAAATACAGGAAACATTTCTGTTTCATTGTAGTAGCCTGTGTGATCGCCGTATGGCCCCTCTTCGGCATATTCATCCAGTGAAACATAACCTTCCAGCACAATTTCTGCTGATGAAGGCACCTGCAAGGGCACACTCAGGCAATCAGCCAACACGGTTTTTTTACCACGCAACAGACCGGCAAATTGATATTCAGAGAGGGTATCGGGAATCGGTGTAACTGCAGCTAAAATAGTCGCAGGATCAGCTCCTATAACGACAGCACATGGAAATTTGCTTGCACCGGCCTGCTTTGCTTCGCGGTGATCTTGAGCCCCACCACGGTGTTTGAGCCATCGCATAATTAATTTGTTTTTGCCAACCTGTTGCTGGCGATAAATACCCATATTCTGGCGATCTTTGTTTGGCCCCCGGGTTACAACCAGACCCCAACTCAGTAAGGGAGCCACATCTTCAGGCCAACAAGTCTGGATGGGCAGTCTATTCAGATCCACATCATCACCATGCAGCACTATGTCCTGCCAAGCCGCCTTTTTGACATGCTTGGGTTGCATGTGCATCACTTTTTTCAGAATGGGGAATTTATTCCAGGCATCTTTGATACCTTTTGGTGGTTCGGGCTCTTTCAAATATGCTAGCAGTTCACCTATCTCATGCAGTTCATCTGCCGACTCGCGTCCCATACCCAGCGCAATACGTTCAGCCGTACCAAACAGATTCGCCAACACAGGCATGCTAGCCTTGTTGCCCTGTGCATCGACTACATGTTCAAATAACAGCGCAGGGCCGCCCTGGCGCAACACCCGGTCAGAAATCTCAGTAATTTCCAGAGCGCTACTGATTACCGCAGTGATGCGCTTTAATAAGCCTCGCTTTTCCAGATCATCAATAAAAGCGCGTAAATCTGAATAACTCACGCAGATTTTTCTTCAATCACGTTGGCATCAATGTCAAATACGGTATCAAGCTTGGCCAGTGCAAACACATCGCGCACATTTTCGCTCAAACCGGAAAGAATAAATCGACCACCCGTCAGTCGCGCCCATTGCAAGCCCTCCACCAGCGTAGCAATGCCTGACGAATCCATAAAGTCAACGCCGTTGAGTTCAACACGAATCTCTTTCATCGTAGCTGTAAATAACGGTTTTAACTGATCCCGCATGCGTGGTGATGTATGTATGGTGACATCACCATCCACCTGCAATACCACCTGAGTCTCGTTTTGATCATGCCGTGTAAACTTAAGATTTGCATCCATCATCATCTCTCTCATAAACTCTTATTAATACAAAATTTTAAACGCCAATGATTACCATCACTGAGCACCTCATGCTCACAATGATCAGCAGCTGAACAAATGAGCTTTAGTCCCAAGCCTCCGGGACACAGGTTTTCAACATCAATAGAGCGTTCGGCCGCCTCTTCCATGCTGCCTTTCCAGCCAAGCGAAGCATAATCCCGAAAATCAAACACGAGTTCCTGCTCACCGTGCGCGTCAACCTCGATAAAAGTCTCAAGCTCAACACGACCTGCTTTTCCACCATAAGCATGCTTGGAAATATTGGCAAAGAGCTCGTCCACAGCAATAGAAACACGATTACTCTGACGAGCCTCCATGCAGGCCCTGGTTGTCATCACTGCAACCATTGAGCGCAACACGTATATGCAATCACTATTGCAATTAATTTGCAGGTGTAGCTTACCCACATGACTACTTTCGCACTCGGAAAACGATACATCCTGAATACACTTACTGGCTGTCATTTCACCCCTCAGATATGCGTATCTCGGCACGCATTTCGAGCAGATATGCTCTTGCACCCCAAGCTTGGCTGCGATTTGGCGCAAACGCAACTACGCCCTGTTGATCCCCAATACCAGAGCATAGCTTAAGCCTGATTTAATCAGGGTGCTAGCTATTGTTCTTATATTATAATCCTCCATACCATCCAACAATATAAACAGAGGCTGACAATATCACATAAAACACGGCCAACCGTAGTGTTGGCGAAAGACTGTAATATATGATGGAATTCACCGCGGATTCAACGATGGAGGCAAAAAATGAAACGTTTTTTTATCTTATTGGCACTAGGCACAGGCATTTTATTTCAATCCATACAGACAGCCAGCGCTGATCAGGTTCAGGTTAGCATGACCACATCACTGGGTGTGGTCGAGTTGGAGCTGAATCGGGATAAAGCCCCCATAAGCGTCGCCAATTTCCTGCAATATGCAAAAAAAGGCAGCTATAATGGCACCATATTTCACCGCGTGATCCCCGGTTTCATGATTCAGGGCGGCGGTTTCAACAAGGTTATGCAAAAACGAACATCACTCGCCCCCATCCACAACGAAGCCGATAATGGCTTATCCAATACCACTGGTTCCATTGCCATGGCACGCACTTCAGACCCGCATTCAGCCAGCAATCAGTTTTTCATCAACACCAATGACAATCACTTTCTCAACCATAGCGGCAAGACAGCCCGTGGATGGGGCTATGCAGTATTCGGTAAAGTCACCAACGGCATGGATGTAGTGCGCAAAATTGAA
>JAUZQJ010000100.1 GCA_030951045.1 Mariprofundus sp. | reverse complement strand
CTGTGGATTCGTGTTGATATCCGGAGCAGGTATATCTTCATCAATACCAAATACGGGGGACATCTTCTGAGTAAATCTTCGTGTCAGGATTTCAAGCTCATGCTCTGTCAATGATGATGGATCAACAGAAATACCACCTTTGGCACCTCCAAATGGAATATCAACCAGAGCAGTTTTCCATGTCATAAGTTGGGCAAGCGCTCTGACCTCTTCAATGCGCACATCCGGATGAAAGCGCAAGCCACCTTTGAAAGGGCCTCGCGCATGATTTTGCTGCACTCGATAGCCCGTATAGGTGTGAAGTACTTTCTTATTACCATCACGCACTTCAAGGGGAATTTGCACCGAAACTTCCCGAAAAGACTGCAACAACAACTGCTTCTGAGCCTTATCCAGGCCCAGCCTCTGTATTGCCCTGTCCAGAAATGCCTCCTGGTTATCACGACAGCAACAATTCGTTTCATCTGTTGTATTTGATTCACTCATCATTATCACCCTCTAATGTGTTCTTATGCTATCTTTGAACAGCTTCATCTCATCACCATTTCAATAATCAGCCAACTTATTGTGTTCACGTTTTTCGATATTATGCACCAAATATCGCTTTAATCGCTCTATCCAAACCGAATTCATTAACGCACCTGCTTTAAATAGAGCCAGCTCAATTTGTGTAGCATTCACTTTGTCCAAGTTGTAAACAATGACGACTTTATTACCTTCAAAGCAGATAATGCGTACGCTCGAAAGCTGATTCAAAATCATCATCAGGCCATCTCGCTGCATACCAAATACAGCCTTATCAAGTGCAAATCTTCGTTGTTTCATCACTGTTCGACCTGCCTCTCTGAGTGAACCCTTGCTTCAAGAAGAACACCGCATGATATCCCTCACTCATGATAAGCGCGTTCCGGATAATATATGCCGCTTGAATATGTTTTCCCGCCTTGCTCAAACGAGACAGTAATCCAGTGCTGACCTTTTTCATGATTAAGGTTGTACAGTGACATATACCAGTCGCCCATCTGCATCATGGAACTGTTTTCTTCCACCGTGCCATTCGGGTGTTTTACGCGAGCAGACATCACCAGATCCGTAAGCTGTTTGTTGTCTTTTTCTATACTTACCATCAAATGGTACAGGCTGTGGCTATAACCTTTACCTTCCGGAGCAGGCATAACATGAAAGATAAACACATAACCATCTTGCACAGCTTTTTGAGCCACAAAGAAATTGTTTTTATGATCCATGTTCTTGTTTGATGTTTGCGTGGCAAGTTTCACCTTTTGCCATTCCACCGGATCACCATTACCCGGCAGATAAGCACATCCCGCAAGCCATAAACATACACTCATCCATACAATATATTTCATCGTTTCTCCCAATCCTTATGAATATCTTTTCGCCATAGAGCGTCGAGATTTCGTGCCCTTTTCAGTAACTTTAGAATCTGGCACAAAGCAGTTTCTCAGCATAGGGATACGATGCTGCAAAGAGAGCATCTCAAGCAACAGAATTACTAACAGCGCGGATATGGATGCCAGCAACAATCCCACAGCAGGCCCAAACAACCACATAATACTGGCCTCAGCGGCTTCAGGACCCAGCTCAACTGTCCGAAAACCCATCACAATCCAGGCTGGTGGATAAGCCAACGTGCCTATTCCAAATGTCCAGCCCAATACTTTTTTCCAGCATGACTTTAAGGAAGTAAACGCGGTGATCAATAATAACACTGCAGCCAATACACCAATGCCCATAAAATGGATATGACCACGCAATAAGCGCTGCATGGCATCGGTTGCCAGCGAACCGGAGTGACTATGTTGTGCACCCTTTGCATGCGCTGTACCTGCATGATCATGATGATTATCCGGCATATTGTGAGCATGCTCATGCTGAGTTTCTGGCAAGGCTTCTGCATGTTCATGTCCCTCATGAACCGGTGCATCCATCGTCATCATATCCATTTGCATATCCGGCATGCCCTGTTCAGATGAACTTTGTCCAGACGAGCCATGATCATGATGCCGTTGTTGTGATTCTTGCACATTTTGCAGCTCTGCCTCAAAACCACCATGCAATGATTCATGGTGCGTGGCCATATATGCAGCCCACAAAGCACCTAAAACAAGAGCAAGCACAGCCATAAATAAACCGTGCCGTACAGATCCAATTGAATCTTGTAAATTCACCATCATTATAACTTTCCCTCTTTATATTTTTTTAGATTCGTAAATTTTTGTATTTATTTTCTACGTAAAGTAACCACGACAGCCACTAACACAGTCCAGAATACAATCCCTGTGATAAATATGAGTGACTCCAAATTAAAATCATTCACCTTCATTCTCATAATTTAACGTACTTTCAATCCAGTCACCTATTGAAAAGTATTCTGTGGTGTCCATAGGAACTCCTTTATGAAAAAGGGTGCTCAATGAGCACCCTCTCAATTCCGTTAATTACAGAGCTAAATCAAGCCCTGCAATCGCAGTCGTGAAACTTTGCTGTCTTGCAACAGTTTGGCCTGCAGCTGCTCCCATGGAGACAACTGCATTAGATGTGCGTGTAACCGTCACAAAGCCCTGCACATTCTGCGCCACCTGATACAAAGCATAAGCCGACAGATTTGTCGTTTTCACTGGTTTCACCAGCGCATTGCCTCCCATCTGCAGTTCTGTTTGACTCATATCATATTTAGCTCCAAACAGCATACTATCAGTAACCTTCCATTCAGCGACAATCGTTGCCGCTTTCACATTCAGGTTTTCCTGTGTCACCGGATTTTTGTTTTTACCTAATGTAAATGCACCAAAGAGTTGCAACGGTTCACCATAGTTGATCGCAAAGTCCACCCCATAACGCATGACCTTACTAAACTGCATCGCCGAGGCAGTTGCAGTAGCCGTTGGTCCCATCGCCATCAGCATCGTGGCTTCACTACCGAGAATATCACTGACCCAGTTTTTAGCAGAATAGCCATACACACCGATAATATGATTACCCATGATCTCCTGGGCTACACGGCCATAAACACCGTAAGACTGCTTACCAACAAGTGCCGGGTTCACTACACTCGTCACCGCACTACCCGTTACAGTATCTCCGACTTTACCATTGGTCATAAGTGAAACATTATAATAGGTACCAACACCTGAATCACCATCGGTGGTTCCATGAATACTGATGCCATCGCCCATCATCAGCATGGTAGCGCCCGCCATCTGGGCTGAATCAACAGTACCAAACCCTAGTGGTCTTCTGGACATCATGGTCATGCCATAACCAACTTGATTTTGAAAACGGCCAACTCGTACTTTCAGAAGATCATTCACGTAATAACCAACCTCCAGCATACCAATACCGTTCAGGTTGGCATCCATCCACCAGAACAGATTATCGTACGAACCGGATGAGATCAGTCCAAACTCACCAAAACCAATTTTATTGTTCGATTCCCAGTTTCCAGCGGCATTATTGTTTACCAATGCACCATCAAGCATGCCCATGCGATGACCAGGCATCACAGGTGTATCCGCTGTATCAGTTACTGGTCCAGCACCGGAATACAGCACCTGAGTACGTACGGTAAACGGAAAACTACTGGCAAACACTGCTGCCGGAGAAGCATCACCGGAGTCAACATTTTTACCTTGCTCGCTTTGCATATCGAAATCATCTTTACCCTCTGCAAAACGGAACCCGCGCTCGCGGAACGCAACCCCCATCTTTGTTAATTTGGGGAACATGGTATGGCATGAGTTACACGACATGCCGTATTTGCGTGCAAAGACAGGAATGGCTTCAGCTTCTGTTGGAACCAGCGAAATGCTGCCCACCGCAAGCAAGGCAAAAGCACTGACCGTAAATAGTATTTTTTTCATTGGGAAACTCCCTCCGTTTATATAAATTCTTTAGATCAACATTTCGTTGAATCAGTAATAAATATAGAGAAAGCTTCGTACCAAGTATTAGTCACAGGCACATTATTCAAAAAAAATTTAAATTAATCTTATATTACAGTGGTTTATATAAATCGACATACTAAAATCGCATGCTAATAAATTCCCACTATTGGGAATTAATATTAAAAACTCTCCTTATTGTGAGAATCATGCAAAGCATTATTAGTATGCAACTGCCTTTACAAATATTTTTTAGCCCGCGAATAACTGCATGTTGCTATACTGACAGTGCCGCTTCAGATCTCTAGTTTTCTGTACAGTGTAGAAAGACCAATACCTAGATAATCCGCAGCCAGAGCCTTATCTCCGGCACATTCCGCTATGCTGCGCTTGATATAACTTGCTTCAAATTGGATCAGTGCTTCCGATAATGTGCGGTTTTGTGGCTCTGCATCAGGCTCCGTGCCCATAATCAACATACGCTCCAGATAATTGCGCAACTGCCGGACATTCCCCGGCCAGGGGTTTGTCTGTAACACTTCGATCAAATCAAACGGCAATTGCGTTTGGTTATGGCCCATCTCTTCAGCCAACCCCACATAAATTTTTTCAGCCAAAATAAAAATGTCTTCAACCCGATCACGCAGTGGTGGTATCTCAATCGTGAGCACTGAAAGCCGATAAAACAGATCCTCACGAAACAGTTTCTGAGCGATCTGTTCTTCCAAGTTTGCATTGGTTGCTGCAACCACACGCCCTTTAAAACTCTGATTATGCATGCCTCCCAACGGTCGAAATGAACCATCATCGAGAACATGTAATAATTTAGCCTGCAGTAGCAGCGGCATTTCACCAATTTCATCCAGGAAAAGCGTGCCTTCGCCAACTGATTCCAACAACCCCTGTTTGTTTTTGTCTGCACCGGTAAATGCACCCTTTCGATATCCGAAAAGCTCTGATTCAAGTAAATTTTCAGGTATTGATGCGCAGTTAATCGAAACCAACGGATCCTCTTTTCGTGAACTGGTAGCATGAATTAATTTGGTTAATAAGCCTTTTCCTGTACCTGTTTCACCTGTAATAAGAAGTGGGACTTGAGAACCAGAAGCCTTTTCAGCAATTCTGCGCACGCGCTGCATGGGTGGAGAATCTCCCAGCACTGACAACTCACTTTCAATAATTTTCTGAGCTACTTTTCTCTGCACTTGGCCCCGTAGGCTTTGCATCTCCTTGATTCTGTGCAAACGCGCAAACAATTCATCAAAGCGAATGGGTTTGGAGATATAATCGTCGGCACCTTCTGTAATGGCTTGCACGGCCAATTCACGATTACCAAAGGCTGTCATGAACATCACTGCACAAGAGTAATGCTGACTTTTACAATAATGTAAAATGCGAAAACCATCTCCATCCGGCAAGTTGATATCACTTAATACCACATCTGGTGACTCCTGTTCCACCAGACCTATAGCCTCGGATACACTGCCTGCTTGCGAAACATTATAACCCTCATCCCCCAGCATCTCCGCTATCGCTTTGCGGATATACAACTCATCTTCAACAATCAATACCAGCATGCATTCACTCCTTATGTATCGGGACAGTTAAGCGGAAACGGCAGCCATGTTCACCACTTTCAATCAGCTCCAGATTACCATGCATTTTTCGCATCAAATCCCGACTGATGGAAAGCCCTAAGCCTGTGCCCTCTCCCTTTGGTTTGGTGCTGAACAATGGAGAAAAAATATCTTCTTTCATCAACTCAGGTACACCTTCACCCTGATCAACCACATCCACAACAATAGAATTTTCAGAGCTATCCAGCTCTATCGACACCTTCCCGTCTGCTTTGCATGCATCCATTCCATTAAGCAACAGGTTCACCAGCACTTGCCTCAACATATCAACGTTACCCCTGGCTTGGGGCATCTCATGCGATTTTATCTCAATAATTTTAATATGACTGGCACTGGAAGAGAGTCTCACAAGTTGGATAGCGCTGCGGATAACTGTCTCAATATGCAGCACTTCCTCGATATCTGATGAGCGATGCCCAAAATCCAGAATATTGGTAATAATTACTTCAGTGCGCCTCAGCTCATGCATCGCATCATTCAGTGAAACATCGACCAAATTATATTCAGATCTGGTTAATTTGTGCCTGGCGAGATCAATCAATGCCGCAGTTGCCGTCAATGGATTTCCCACCTCATGTGCAATATTTGCTGTCATTAGTCCAAGCGCATGCATTTTCTCCTGATGGGCTTCCACACTTTTCGCCTGCTCCAGTTCATCACTTCGAAGCAACAACGCTTGCCCCATCGCATTCAAGGCACTGGACAAAGCCCCTAATTCATTATCACCAAGGTCAGGACTAAGCGGAGCAAAATCTCCTTGGCCAATCCTTGTTACTTCTTTGCGCAATAAAATTAATGGATGAACCATATAAATATAAAAGTAGATAATCATTCCAACTAATAATGCCAACAACAGCATGAGTGATAAGACAAGGTCCGAACGCATATCTATATGCAAGCCCGACACCATCTGCATGGATTGATTAACCACGCGATCCATCTCATGATGTTGATGCGATAACAGGTCAGATAATGCTGATAAACTGGCATCAATCTCCTGCATAAGAATAGGCCCTTCCATATTTCCTGTCGAAAAAGGCAGGGAGAACACCTTTTCTGCCAATACTGAAATAGCATCCACAACAGCTTTCACTTCAGTTACTTCAATATTGTTGTTTGTCGCCTGATCCAATATGCCTTGAATATTTTTATTGGCTTGTTGAAAATCATGTTCTGCATTAGAAGAACCGGTGATGAGATAATTACGCACCACATTGGCCATTGTGGAAATACTTACTTCAAGCGCATGCAGGTCATGACTTTGGTGGTTAATTTCCTCCAGTTTTATCACCTTCTCATGCACCAGTGTGATATCCCGCAATTGCTCCCATCCGACAAAGGCAACAAACATAAACACGGCCATAAACCAAAGTGCAATACGCCCGGAAAGTCCTTTGAAAATCACCAAACGGTCCTTCATATTATACCCTGCACCTGTAGGCCTGCGCGGTGACCCGATTTACCCAACATAATAAATAAGTCAACGGTATTGAAACGCCTGACTCTATGGGCACGACTTGCTGAGTATTTATTCACTTGCATGCACTTGATCCTTATCGTGCCGTTGATCTCTTGTCTTGGTACAGAACACCACCAAAGTGTTTGGCTCCATCCTCCGTTTTGAATAACACCATCAACTGATGATCTCCCGCATGGCCCAGATTGTAACTGGCGACATACCAGCCGCCTGTCTCCAACATTATTTTCGACTCTGATTGATCATTAGGGTGGCTAACTTTTGAATTGATGGTCAAACCACTAAGTGCCACTCTGTTTCGTACAACTTTAACCAGTAAACGATGTGTTCCCCCCTGTCGCATAGCCGGCTCAACCTTGATGACCTGAAAACTGATATTAAAACCATCAATATTTTTTTTAATCAAGAATGTTCCCTGCTGTACAGAGCTTGGTTCAGCCTGTTTATTTTCCGCATGGGCTCCATGTAAGGGTCCATGAAAATGGACACCATGCCTTTTTCTTACATCATCATCGGCGAAGGCTATCTGCACGGATAGCAACAACAGCATGCCTGCAATTACTAATACCTCTTTATTCATCAGACTACTCCAGCGGTTCTGCTGCATTTATTCCCAATAATGACTGCGCGCTTTTGGTGCGAATACAATATATTCTTTCAACCGGTGTAATCGCAACAATGCCATCACCGGACTGCCCGGTATGAGCCGCATCCATAATACAGGCCGCTATAGCGTCCGCTTCGGATGCCTTACAAAAGATTTCAATATTCGCATGTTTGCACATCATGTCCGGTTGATAAAAGTCATGGTACTCTCCATAACCTTTTACCTGAGTAACAGTCATGCCGGGCACTTGTATATCCCGCAGTGCAGTATCAACTTTTTCCAACATTAACGTATTGATGATGGCATTTACTTTCCTGTATTCCATACTCTCTCCTTTCACCCACACCAAGAACCTGACCATGATAACAATAGCATTTTTCACTATTGTTAGCGGCCATGATCCCTTGAAACAGTCAGGCACCCATGGCCTTACAGCACTTATTTATCGGCGGGAAAATAAACGCCACCAAAGTGTTTCGCACCATCTGCAGTCTTGAAGAGCACCATCAATTGATGTTTACCAGTATGATTTAAATCATAACCAGCCATATACCAGTCACCCATCTTCATCAACATTTTCGATTCCGACTTACCATTCGGATGTGTTACCTTGGAATTTACGGTCAAATCGGTCAGCGCCTTGCCATCTTTTTCAACCTTAATCATCAGGTTATGCGAACCGCCGTGCTCCATGCCTTCTTTTACTTTCATCGCATGAAAACTGACAGTGAAACCATCAATCTCTTTTTTCACCAGAAACAACTCATCCATCGATTGCATATCACCCTGCATCTGGCCATGCTCGGCCATCTTACCCATATCATGATGGCTATGTTCTTTCATTTGGCTCATATCGCCTTGCATATGTCCATGCTCTTGCATCGCCTCTTGATGTTGATCCCCATGCGCCATGGCTGGCTGTACAGCAGCCATAGCCAATAAAGATGCTATTGCTATGATTGTTTTTTTCATTTTCATTCTCCTTTGGTAGTTAAATTATTATGTATATTCAGTTACACACAAAAATGTTCGGTGATTCCACCAGTGCTTTGATAGCTTTTGAGTTGCCTTCAATAATGTGTGAACACGTGTGATTTCCCATCATGATCAAAAGCCAACACATCATATCCTTTGGGTGTTTGGCCGACCGACTGCATGCCCGGAGATTTCATCGGCATACCCGGTGCAGTCAACCCGACAACATCAGGTCGCTCTTTAAGCAAGCGTTCAACATCGGCTGCTGGCACATGTCCTTCAATGACATAACCATCAACAATAGCCGTATGACAGGAAGCCAGCTTATCAGTCACACCATACTTGGATTTAATCGCATCCATATCATCGCGCTTATGCTCAATTACCGTAAAACCGTTCTTGCTCAAATGTTCAGCCCAGCCGGTACAACACTCACAGTTTGGAGACTTGTACATCACCACTTCCGGCATCGTTTTTTTGTTTGCAGGCTCTGTTGCCTGCGCCGTAGTGTTGTCTACGGCCTTATCATTCTGCGCCGCTGTTTGATTCACTGCAGTGGAGTTGTCACAACCTCCAAGCAGTAAGAGCATCAGGCTCATGGCCCAAAATAGACGCTTTTTCTTGCTAATGTTCATACGTTCTCCGTTTCTTTTTTCATGGTTGATTTTTCCATCTGTTGCAAAATAAGACCGTAAATCACCGGCAAGACAATCAGACAAAGAATTGTTGTGGTCACCATGCCACCAATCATGGGCGCTGCGATACGTTGCATCACACTCGAACCCGTGCCAGCCCCCCACATAATGGGTAGCAGGCCAGCAATCACAGCCGTAGCTGTCATGGCAATCGGTCGCACTCTTTGGGATGTCCCTTGTAACACAGCAGCAAAGATATCTTGCGTGGACAACGGCCCTTTCACTTCATCGCGCCGCTGCTGAACTGCTTGACCGATGAAGGTGAGGATCAACACGCCAATTTCCGCAGCAACTCCGGCCAGCGCAATAAATCCAACACCAACGGCCACACTCATATTATAATCGAGCAGATAAACCAGCCAGAAGCCGCCCACCAGAGCAAATGGCACAGATACCATCACCACCAGCGGTTCAGCCAGACGTTGAAAATTAAAATAGAGTAAAATGAAAATAAGCAGCAACACCAGTGGTGCAACAATCTGCATACGTGCTTTGGCGCGTTCCATATACTCAAACTGACCGGACCAGATAATGTTATAGCCCGAAGGTATCTTGACCTTGTCAGCAATCACCTGTTTCGCTTTGCTTACATAACCGCCGATATCACTGCCTTTCAGATCCACATAGATCCAGGTATTGAGCAGGGCATTTTCACTTTTGATGACCGGGGGCCCTCGATTGAGTGAGATATCCGCGACCTGAGAAAGAGGGATCTGAGCCCC
>JAUZQJ010000010.1 GCA_030951045.1 Mariprofundus sp. | reverse complement strand
GAATATAATAAAATATTTAATGTTTTCAGGACTTTATGTGAGAAATATGTATTGAGCGACTTTTTACGAGGAGATCATAACTGACTGATTTATAATAAAAACACTGACAAAAGGGTTGATGAGAATATGAATCCAGAATTCATCACTGTTTGCTTTTAAACGTCTGAAAATACGTTGCATAAAGCCCTGAAAAACAGTTGTTAAAGAGAAACAAAAAAGGCATGCCAGATATAGAGGAGGGGGCTGGCAGGCCTTGGGGAGTTGTTTGTGCATTGCACTGGCGTTGTGGCCTATATGAACTGAACCCTTGCGAAAAGGTGGGCATCGCAACCGTGGTATTTGGTTTCCCAGTGCAGGGAATCGCACAACCAGAGTCTATAAATTCCCGATCAGTATTCATCGGCCCAGACATACAAGTCACAATGCCAGTGCAACGAGTATTGTAATAAATATAGAGCATATATAATGCCAAAATAAGATTTGTTGTGTATCAAGGGTTTCTGGGTCAGTCAATGAATCATATGCGGCAAAAATGTCACGCCATCGCAACAAACGGTAAGGATTTCCTTACAAAGATAATCGCATGGTGTCACTGGAATAATGAGCTGGCTATGATCAGCTTTTAGGCTGATAGTTATGGAAGTGGAGCAGGGGTCATGATTAAACGATACACATTGATAAAAATGCACATCATGATGGCCTCGGTTATTTTTCCAATGACGGTGATGTTTTTTATTACCGGTGTACTGTATATCTCCGATATCAAACCGGAGACTTCTACTGATAGCTTTCGTATTACTCTCGATCAACCCATGCAGCAAAATGCAGATAAACTAAAGCAGATTGCCAAAGACGAACTGGCAAAACGCGAAATCAGTGCGCCGTTGGGCAGGGTCAAGTTAAAATGGGATTCCGATTTGGATATCTATTATCTTTTTTGGGATGGTGAAAATAGGTGGCTTAAAATTCGCCCCTCCACCCGTGATCAGCATGTTGCAGTGATTAAAGTCTTTACACCAAGCTGGTATGGGCGATTCATGAGTATGCACAAAGGCAATGGAAAGGATTCATTCAACTATTCTGTCATCGCTATGGTGGTGGTGATGATGTTAACGATACTCAGCGGTACAATGATGGGCTTAAGTCTGCCCAAACAGCGTAAACGGGTGATCTATTCGATGCTAACGGGTACATTCCTGTTTCTCGCACTGGTGCTTTACAGCCAGTTTGTCTGAGGTTGAGGTAGAGGATGCTGCATCAGCGCATTGAAAACATGTGGTGGAATACCAGGCGCGCCCCGAATCTGTTGCTGCGTGCCGTATCCTTTTTCTATGCAGGCCTATCAAGGTTTGATCAGCAGCAGCGCCTGAAAAGGGCGGTTACACCATCTACCCCGATGATCTCCGTGGGCAATATTACCGTCGGTGGCAGTGGCAAAACACCTTTTGTGGCATGGTTGGCGACTGCGTTAAAAAGAGAGGGCTTCAATCCTGTACTCTTGTCGCGCGGTGATGGTGCCAACAACCAAACACCACATCTGATTTCACAATACTCCAAAGCCCATGAGGTGGGTGATGAGGCTGTTCTCTTATATCGTTTAACAGATTGTCCGGTCATTGCAGGGCGCGACCGCATTGCAGGGGCGGCCCTGGCGGCTGACCATGGGGATATACTTATCCTCGATGATGGATTTCAGTATCGGCAGTTAACGCGTGTGTGTGATATCGTACTGGTGCCGGCGGAAGGGGTTGGTAATGGTTGTCTGTTGCCTGCTGGCCCATTAAGAGAGCCCGTAAGTGCATTAGCTCGGGCAGATATTATTGTAAGGAGTGGGCTGGCTGAGGCTATATCTTTATCAAACCAACAAGAGTGGCACTGGTCCGCCTCGGCTGGACTGGTACGCGACTGGAATAGTCAGGATGATCTACTGCTGGAAGCATCTAAACCCATTCACCTGATTACTGGCATTGCGCGGCCTAAACGTGTGATCGCTGATCTTCAACGACTTGGTTTTGATATTGCACAATATGATCGTTTTCCCGATCATCACGCTTATACACGGCAGGATGTTCAACAGCTGTTGCAAACACATCGCTCCATGGTGACCACTGCCAAGGATGCGGTGAAACTACTGCCACTCTGGCCCTGTGATATGCCGCTGTGGGTACTTGAGCAACAGATCGAAGCAGAAGATGGCCTTGTCAAACAGATCGTAAAAGTTATCAGGGCAAAAGCGTGACGGAGTTAGAAATGGCAGCAGATACACCTGATTACTATTTATACTGTGAGAGTTGTGATTTTTGCCAGCATGTTGAGAAGGTATTACATAGAACATCACTTACATCTGTCGATGAACTTGTAGAGAACGTGAGTCGATTCCACTGTTCGGTCTGCGGGGCAAAAAAAATCATCATCAAAGAGAAAAAAGATGTGTCTGCGCTGGATTGGTAATGAGAAGTAGGGGGCGTACTAATTGTTCAGCGGCCCTAATACGTTGATGATCGATGCATACAGACGTGTTGATCTATCTCTGATCACCAGTAGCGAGATGGGCGCTTCGTTTTTGATTTATGATCATAAATATCATCAGATGATGTGGTCAGGTTTTATCCAGAAAACAATTCCCAGAAGTAATGAACGTTCACCCACATGTAGAAAATTATTTCGCTGTCATGATGATTTTATAGGTAATGAAATTGTTGAGCGAAGCTATCCCGAAGCAGCAACTCAGACTGATTAGCTTGAAGAAACTTTAACGGTTTTACTAAAAATATACCTGCAGCAGCCAGATAATAATGAACCTGGATACAATATGCGCTATGAATCAGTAAAACGCTTATATATCAGTATGTTAAAATGATTCACGAACAGATATTCGTAATAAATAATCTAACACGCTTGTAATAAACGATAAATCCAGCATTTGAAGCCATATATTGACCTGAGAGCTCATGCATCATGATTCGCAGACCAAGACACCAGAAGGGCGCCAATATCGCTGTGACGTTTGTTATATAAGGTCATTTTTGAGCGCGCTATGAAAAAGGATTGCATTGAACCGTTTGTTGGTTCTTAAACTAAATAATACAACCGCAGTGTGGCCAAACAAAAGAACCAACACGGTGATATGTTGGTTCTTTTATTTGTTGGTTCTTATTGGATATGTATAAAAGAAACCAACGTTAATGCCGATCAATAAAGAACCAATATTATGGTATTATATTTATTGTTACAAAGGCATTCCATGCAGTTACCTTGCTATATTCAAATTATTTATTACAATATAAACCAACAAATGAACCAGCATGTATTTCAACATCATTCTGTTGGTTCTTTTCAGGTAAAAACAATCGTTAAAAGAACCAACAATGAGGCTTTCTAATGGCGCTTTCTGAATCTAAAATTAGTGATACCAAAGTACCTTTTGGCAGGAATCAATTTAAGGTCAGTGATGGTGGAGGTCTCTATCTTCTAGTGAAATCATCTGGCCGATATTGGAAGCTTGCTTATCGATTTGATGGCAAACAGAAGACGCTGGCGTTCGGGGTTTATCCATCGGTAAGTCTCGATGAAGCGCGCCTGAAGCGCGAGGAAGCCAAAGCACTGCTAGCTCAAAATATTGATCCTGGATTGATTAAGAAAAAGGAGAAGCTGGAGCGAAAAATTGCTGTGCAACAGAACACTACAACTACACTTCAACAACAGCATGTGCATGAAGCCCGTCCTGTTCCAAAACGACAGCCTGTAGTTTTGGAAGAGGCTGAGCAGAAGAAGTTGGAACTGCGTCGTCTGGCGATTCTGAAAGTAATTGCTGAGAGCAATGCGTATGCGGTCAAAGAAAATGCTCTTCATCAGCAACTCGAAGAGCATGGCTTTAGAATTTCATTTGATCGACTAAGAACAGATATCGCATGGTTATATGAACAACAGGTCGTTCATATTGAAAATGACGATCAATGGCTTGTGCAATTAACGCAGCCCGGTCTGGATGTTGTACATGGTCGCATGTGGATTCCCGGCATTCAACATTCTGCATTGGAATAGTTATTCGAGTTATTTTTGATTTAATAGTTTCTCTGCTAGTTCGTTATTAAAAGTCCTGTTTAATTCATCGTAGTATTATGGTGATGGTTACATAAGATTGGATTCCTTCAAATAGTTTCAGAATAAAGTAATGTAGAATGCTCTCTGCTCATTTATTTTCAATTAAGAGGGTGATCAGTGTAATAATGCATTGTAGAGCGTTATTCACATGAGAGCTTAACCGCGTCAGGACAATAATATATAACGTCGCATAATGGATATTATGTAAAGTATGGAGTTATCAGGTGCCAGATAGAATCAAAGGTAAGGATAATTATTACGAAAAACTATATGCCCTTATGGAGGTTTTACGTAAGGAATGTCCATGGGATAAGGAACAGACTCTGCTTTCTCTGCGACGTTACACACTTGAAGAAGTACACGAAGTGATTGAAGCGATTGAACTGGCCGACTCTGATGATAATTGGCAACCGCTTAAGTCTGAGTTGGGTGATCTGTTAATTCAGGTACTGTTCTATGCTCGCATTGCAGAAGAAGCTGACAAGTTCGACTTTGCCGATGTTATCGATACTTTAATCGATAAAATGATTTATAGGCACCCACATGTCTTTGAAGATGCAAAACCTGATGATCTGACAGATCAATGGGATAGCCTTAAGGAAGCCGAACATACAGATCGAAAAAGCCTGATGGATGAAATCCCTCCTCTGCCTGCGCTGAAATACGCTCAAAAACAACAGCAACGTGCAGCACGTGTTGGGTTTGACTGGTCTGAAGCGAAAGATGTAATGAC
>JAUZQJ010000001.1 GCA_030951045.1 Mariprofundus sp. | reverse complement strand
CCTGATGCGTGGTTTGTACCTCGAAAGTATTAGTGACGATAGTAAGCTGGGTGACATTCTAAAAAGGATCAGCCAGCTTAACCGTGACATTCATCATCTTGAGATAAATCTGGAAGAAACAGAGGACGGCTGGAAACTGGCAGCTTAATAAATGAGCCCACCAAATGGAAAAAGCAGTAAGAAGCACTAAGGCCAGCAATCGTTGTGATTGTTGGACTTTTTCTTGCATTAATGCCTGCTTTGGCGCGGCTGAAGCCGCACTTCCAGATTGATTTATGCTCATTAACGTCATCGAGACCGTGATACTGAATAGCACCTCACCCCGCTATACACAGAGAATAGAGGGTTGAATATCAAAGGGGTGATTGTCAGCCTTGGCATGAATAAATGATAACAGGATGTGAAATGGCACCAAAACCAGAAGAAGTCGTTGATATGATTCATCAGAGTATTCCTGATGCAGTTGTTGAAGTGAATGTATATTCCGGAGATGATCATTTTGAATTGAGAGTGATTTCCTCAAGTTTTTTAGGTAAAACGCGCATTCAACAACATAAAATGGTTTATGCAGCCCTTGGTGAGCAAATGAAACAAGCTATCCATGCCCTTGCATTGAAAACATCCACCCCTAAGGAGAACACATGAGTGATTCAGTATCCCAGCAGATTGAACAGGTAGTAAAGAACAATGATGTTGTTTTGTTTATGAAGGGGACGCCCGACTTTCCTCAATGCGGATTTTCCCAGCGCGTATCCGCTATCCTGAACTCATATGAGATACCTTTTTCTGCGGTGAATGTGCTGCTTAATAATGATGTGCGTGAGGGTATTAAAGCCTATTCTGACTGGCCAACTATTCCTCAATTGTATGTTAACGCTGAGTTCGTCGGTGGCTGTGATATAATCTCTGAAATGCATGACGGTGGCGAACTGGAAGAATTGCTAGCGCCGTATAAAAAATAAGCGTAAGGTAAGCTCTGTAGCGCCGTATTTTTATTCTTTGTTGGCTAGACAGGCGAGAGTTGGCGGTAATCCATGAGCTACAGCTAGGATGTTGATGCTGATTGATTCCGGTTTTGATTATGATGAAATCTGTGAACGTGGTGATTCACCACCTGTGCGCTTGCACAACCAAAAAACTGCTTTTGCTGCCGAGATAGTTTATTGATGCAAACCAAGCTTAGTCACAAACTGGGTCAGCGCTTAGCGCTAACCCCCCAACTTACCCAAAGTCTGAAAGTGCTGGCTATGAATTGCATGGAGCTGGAAAATTATCTGGAAGAGTCCGTTGAATCTAATCCGATGTTGGAGTTGGACCCCAATGCCAGTGCGGCCAATGAAACACCCAACCAGGAACGCGCTCTGGAAGTGGCTGAGCGTGAGCAATGGAAAGAGGTGGGTGATGATCGTTGGGAATCCATGTATTCATCTTCGAGCCGTGATTCCGGTGGTGATGGTTTTAGTGAACGTGAGCAAACATGGCAGGGAGAACTAAGCCTGAGCGAATCCTTGCATGATCAGGTCAACCGAGAGCCAATGCCCGAACATGAGCGTGAAGTTGCTCATATCCTGATTGATTCACTGGATGATGATGGTTATTTCCGTGCTGACCCGGCTGAATTTGCTATTGAAATAGCCGATCAGATTGTGACCGATGCTGCGGTTGTTGAAAAAGTGCTTGAAGAAGTGATTCAACAGCTCGAGCCCGGTGGCCTTGGAGCCAGGGATTTGACGGAATGTTTAATGCAGCAGTTGGATGCCGGTCAAGAGATTGATACATGGGTCATGCGTCTCTTATTGCACTTTTCCGACCTCTTACATGAAACCGATGATGTGCTTGCTGAAAAAGTTGATTGCAGTCTTGAAATTATTGAACAGGCTAGAATGCGAATGCGCAGGCTTGATCCGTTCCCCGGTCACGGTATGCGTGGAGATAATAACTTTTATATTCGACCTGAAATTATATTCAGACGCAATAATGATCAGGAAATAGAAGTAGATATTCCCGGCACTGGATGGCGCGGGATGCGACTGAACGAGCAGTGGAAAGATCATGAATGGAAGGGCAAAGATAAAGAATTTATGTCCCAGGCTATGAAAGAAGCCAAGTGGTTGATGCATGCATTGGATCAGCGCAGCGAAACGCTTTTGAAAGTGGCGCTGTGTCTGGCTGAGCGGCAACGCGCATTTCTTGAGTTCGGAGTGCTGGGGTTGAAGCCCTTAACTTTGCAGGATGTGGCTGAAGATGTCGGCCTGCATGAATCTACAATTTCCCGTGTTACCAATGGTAAATACGCGGATACTCCAATTGGCTTAATTGAGCTTCGGCGCTTCTTTTCAGCCGGGTTGCCAACGCGTGGCGGAGGCTCAATATCTGTTTACCGCGTACAGCAACGGGTGAAAGCTTTAATTGAATCTGAACCAACGGCCCACCCTATTTCCGATCAGGCCATTGCTGATCGTTTGCAGGCTGAAGGTATAGAAATAGCACGAAGGACTGTAGCGAAATATCGCGAACAGTTGGGCTTGCCTCCAAGCAGCCAGCGGCGGCGTGCCGTTAAAACGCGCTAAAAGTGTTTTGATTCGTTAAAGCATCGTTATTAAAACTGATGACTTCGTAGGAGTTATCAACGCGCCCATGGACGGGCCGCGCAAATCAGGTGTTTTCTTCGCAAGAGCTTGATTTGTAAGGGAAGTGAAAGTAATGCTTTTCACTTCCAGAGGAGTAAAAAGGCCATGGATGGGCTTTTTACGACTTCAACAAAACAGAACGGAGGAAAAAAATATGCAAGTATCCATCACAGGGCGCCATGTGGAACTCACAGACCCGCTAAAATCTTACGTCGATGACAAGCTACAGCATCTAAAACATTCGTTTGATCATGTTGTAGATGTTCACGTAGTACTTTCGGTGGAGAAGTTTCGGCAACGTTGTGAAGTGAGCATGCAGGCCAGTGGCATCAATATTCATGGTCGCCATGAAACTGAAGATATGTATGCATCGATTGATGGTGTAGTGGATAAATTGAATCGTCAGTTGAAGCGTTATCGGGCCAAGCTACGCCGTCATCGCAATGTTGCGCAGCAACAGGGGCATGAAATTAAAGTGTCGCACAAGGTGTTGGATCTGGCGCAAGAGAATGAAGAGTTTACTGAAGATCATCAGCCGGCAACGTTGCGTCATGAACAGCTGGATGCGAAGCCGATGAGTGTTGATGAGGCAGTCATGCAGCTGGAGTTGGGCAGTCGTGATATTATATTTTTCACCAATGATGAAACGTCATCATTGAATGCAGTTTATCGTCGCCCGGATGGTGCGTTAAGCTGGATTGAACCGGAAGCTTGATCCAATCGGAGCCTATGCATGATCACAACTGAACATATTTGTCTGGATTCACAGGCACATAGTAAGCGAGCTATTATTACCGAAATGGCCCATTTTCTGACCTCTATTGACCCGGATAGAGTGATGGAAGTGGTGATGGCACGTGAGCAGCTGGGCAGTACAGGAATTGGCCATGGGGTTGCAATACCCCATGGTCGTATGCCTGATCTGATTAGTCCGGTGCTGGTGCTGACAAGGCATGCTGAAGGTGTGGATTTTGATTCGATAGATGGCAAACCGGTACATATTGTAGTGTTGCTGTTGGTGCCTGATTCTGATGATCGTCAGCATCTTGAGCTATTGGCGCAACTGGCTAGAAACTTACAACAAGAATCATTCCGTGAGCAAATTATGCAAGCGGAAGACAGTGAAACCGTGGCAGCTCTGTTTGCCGGCAAGGTTTCGGAGGCCTAGTGCCTGAACAACGCAGGATCACGATTCGTGAGCTGCTGAGTGAGCAGGGAAAAGCAGTAAAAATGCATTTGTTGGCTGGAGAAGCCGGCCTGCATCGCTATATTGATCACCCTCGTATGCAAAAGCCATCCCTGGCCTTTGCCGGCTTTCTCGAAAACCTGAGTGATTATCGTCTGCAAATTATTGGTAAGACTGAGCTGCAATTTTTGGCTACACGTACAGCATCGGAACAGAAGCACGTTATTGATGCTGTGTTTGATTTGAACTTGGCGGGTGTGGTGATTACGCGTAATCAGGTGGTGCCGGATACTATCCTGGAGGCAGCCAAACGTACCGATACCCCGCTGTTGTTATCGGCATTATCTTCTTCTGCATTTATGACCCATATGATGCTCTATTTGTCACATCGTTTAGCACCTATGCTGCATCAACATGGCGTGTATATGGATATTTTCGGACTCGGGGTGTTGATTACCGGAGCCAGTGGTATTGGTAAGAGTGAAATTGGTCTGGAGTTGATTTCGCGTGGGCATCGTCTAATCGCAGACGATATGGTGGAATTTACGCATGAAAGCCAGAATATCATCGTTGGACGCAGCCCTGAAAATTTACGTTACCATATGGAAATTCGTGGTTTGGGTATCTTGAATATCCGGGATCTTTATGGTGCTGCAGCCATTACTGATACGAAGCGACTGAAGCTGGTGGTTGAACTGGTACCATGGGATCAGATTAAACCGGAAGATCGAGTGTTGGGTGATGAGGGAGAAATAGATTTCATGGAAGTGAACATTCCAAGAGTTCCTATCCCGATTCGTTCAGGACGATCATTGGCCGTACTGGTTGAAGTAGCAACCCGAAATCAATTATTAAAACAGCGTGGTATTCATAGTGGCGAGAGCTTTGTGCAAGCATTGCAGGATCGCATAGAGCAAGGGACAGCAGAGTAATGACTGATATATTGTTGATTAGCGGGCTATCCGGAGCAGGTAAAAGTACAGTATTACATGCGCTGGAAGATGCCGGTTTTTTCTGTACGGATAACTTGCCATTGGAAATGTTGCAAGACTGGATTCTGAGCATGCAGTGTAAGAATCAGCAGGCTGCAGTATGTCTTGATACGCGCAGTGGTTTTAGTGCGCTGGCCATTAAAGCTGTCATTGAAGACATGGCCGTGCCGTCTGATTGGTCCTTTGTATTTATCGAAGCGGATGATGAGGTGTTACAGCGCCGGTTTTCTACGGTCAGGCGACGCCACCCTTTCCCTTCCAGCCGTGATTTGATGGCATCGATTCATCTGGAACGTGAGGGTTTGAAGCCTTTGCGCGACATGGCTGATATTGTGCTTGATAGCAGTCATTTAACGCCATACGAGTTGGCTGAAAAAGTTGATTTCTTTTGTTTAAGGGAAGCAGGGAAGATAAACAAGCACAAAGCCAATGCAATGGCATGTACGGTCATGTCGTTCAGCTATAAAAATGGTTTGCCAGCGCATGCGGATATTGTTTTTGATATGCGTTTCTTACCTAACCCCCACTATCAGCCCGATCTGGCGCCATGCACAGGGCAAGATCAGGGCGTGATTACATTTTTGCAACAATACAAGGAAGTGGAACAGGCTGAACGCTATGTAGAGCAATGGCTTGCATTTGTCTGGCCGCAATTGCAAAAAGAGCGAAAACATTATTTCACGATTGCTTTTGGCTGTAGTGGTGGTCGTCATCGCTCGGTGTATATGGCAGAGCAGATAGCATCATGGTTGCAAGGCAATGCAATGGTGGAGCCTGCTATTCAGCATCGTGAACTGGGGATTGTGCAATATGCCAGAGATAAAAAGAGTGCTGCGGGAGTAGTTGAGTGATTGGAATTGTGTTGATTGGACACGCTCATATTGCCAGTGAAATGTTGATTGCGCTGCAGCATGTGGTCGGGGAAGAGCCGTTGACTGCCAGTGTGGATGTCGGTGATGATTATGAACCTGAATCACTTGCGAAAGAATTGAATAGAAAAATTAAGGCGTGTGATGTTGGTAGGGGGGTGTTGTTGCTGGCGGATATGTTTGGTGGGACCCCGTGCAATATTGCCATGGGCTGTTTGAAACCCGGGCATGTGGAAGTCATTTCAGGATTTAATTTACCATTGTTGATTAAAGCTACAAGTTTGCGACATCATGAAAAAGATTTGAAAGTATTGGCTGATCAGGTTGTGGTATCTGGAAGGCAATATATTCAAATAGCACAGCAACTAAATATTTCGCGTGCTACCGAGTGCGGCGATGTCTAAAGCGCTTACCGCTGAGAAGGCTATTTATATTCGGAATAAACTTGGTTTGCATGCCCGTGCATCGGCCAAGCTGGCGACAGAAGCAAGTCGTTTTGAGGCTAATATCATGCTTATCAAGGATGATATAGAAGTGAATTGTAAAAGTATCATGGGTATTATGATGTTGGCTGCCTGCAAAGGAACTCAGCTAAAGCTTCGAGCTGAAGGATCTGATGCTGAGGATGCACTTGATGCTATTACAGCACTGGTGAACGCTTATTTTGGAGAGGGTGGGTGAGTAATTCAGTGCAGGGAGAGGCACGCATACCGATCCGTAGAGAAGGATCGGCGGTGGCCTCAAGTTCAGGCATTATTATTGGTCGTGTTCAGAAGTTGTTGCATGGTCGTCAGCCCATCCCGGCACGAGATGTTGCCAGAGAACATATTGAACATGAGGTGGCACGTTTATTGGCTGCGATTGAGGCGGCCAAAGCAGATATAGATATTGAACGAGACCACCTCAATAAAACAGGTGTTAAAGATTCGCTGACAATACTTGATATGCATCGCATGTTGATTATGGATCCGGACCTGCTGGATAGAGCTATTTCTCGTATTCACAATGATTGTATCAATGCCGAATGGGCACTGCGACAGGAAATGGATGTGATCCAGGCCATTCTTGAGCAGGTTGAAGATGAGTATTTACGTAATCGCACACATGATATTGAACACGCGGGCAGAAGGGTTTTGAGTCATTTGATGGCCACTGACGTATTAGCATTGGCACCGGGTGAGAAGCTCGACGGTTGGTCTGTAATCAGCAGTAATAGTGAAGATATTATCTATGTTGGTGATGATTTTTCAGTCACTGATATTGTCAGTATGTGGCGTCATGGCGTTGCTGGTATTATTACTGAGCAGGGTGGTGCTGATGCACATAATATCATTGTCGCCCGTGGTGTTGGTCTGCCTACGCTGGTTGGCGCAGCCGGTATTCTCTCTGACATTGAGGATGGCGATACGCTGATTCTGGATGCTGAACAGGGCTCATGGGTGTTGAATCCATCGTCAACTGAACAGGCTGCTTATTTAAAGTTTATTGATGCCATTGCGGCCAGTAAAAAGGGCTTACAGGCCTTTGCATGCAAACCATCTTTGAGTGCAGATGGTCATGCGTTAAAACTGATGGCCAATATCGAATTTCCAGAGGAACTGGATGCGGCTGAAAGCATCGGTATTGATGGGGTAGGCCTTTATCGTAGTGAGTTTTTATTCATCAATGAAGCGACGATGCCGGATGAAGATCATCAATTTGCGCAATATGACGCTCTAGTGAATCGTATGAATGGTAAGCCACTTACGATGCGATTGCTGGATATTGGTGGTGACCGCCCGTGGTTGTATCGTGATTTTGCCGGGCATCAATATGGTGGTGGCAATCCAGCTATGGGATTGCGTGGCATTCGTCTATTGCTTTGTAATAAGGAACTGATGGAGATCCAGCTCTCCGCCATGCTCAGGGCTGCTGAGAATGGCCCGGTACAAATTCTGGTGCCTATGGTGACGGCTAGGGAAGAGATGGAACAGGTGCATGATGCGATGGATGCTTGTCGTAAACGCTTGGGGATCACTCAGGCTGTACCTATTGGCGCGATGATTGAAGTACCGGCGGCGGCCTTGATGGCTGATGACATTGCAGCGGTCAGCGACTTTTTCTCAATTGGTACCAATGATTTGTTGCAATATACCTTGGCAGCTGATCGCAATGATGACGAATTGGCAAGTTTGTTTAAGACGGGTGAATCAGCCATTTTGCGTTTGATTATATTGGCAACACTGGCAGCCAGAAAAGCAGCCATTCCAATATCAGTGTGTGGTGAATTGGCTGCCGAACCAGAATGGGTATCGACATTCCTGAATCTTGATATGGATCATTTGTCGATGAGTTTGAATAATATTCTGATGGTACGACAGTTTTTGAGTAGAGAAAAATACCAGCCTTTATCTTTATAGCTGCACAATTTATGTCTATCTGCATGCCTTGCATGCAAACTCCTTTTGCTGAATGCGACAAAGCCGTTTACCCTTGCGCTCTCGAAGGTTAACCGATGAGTAGGGAGAGTAATGATGCGTTATGATTGGACGGTAGATGAAATTGAGGCACTGTTTACACTGCCCTTTAATGATCTGATGTGGCGTGCCCAACAGGCTCACCGGGCCAACTTTGATGCGAATGAAGTTCAATTATCTACATTGCTATCCATTAAAACAGGTGGTTGCCCTGAAGATTGTAAATATTGTCCGCAATCCTCACGGTATAACACCGATGTTGAATCTGAACTGCTGATGAAAAAAGAGCAGGTGATTGAAGCAGCTAAAGCGGCTAAAGAGAAAGGCGCTTCACGATTCTGTATTGGTGCGGCCTGGCGTGAACCAAAGGGTCGCGCCTTTGATCTGGTTTGCGATATGATCACCGAGATCAAAGAGTTGGATATGGAAGCATGCGCCACGCTCGGCATGCTGAATGCGGATCAGGCGAGCAAACTCAAGGGTGCAGGGCTGGATTATTATAATCATAATCTTGATTCCGATCCTGAATATTACAAAGAGGTGATCAGCACGCGTACTTACGATGAGCGGCTCGATACCCTGAAACATGTGCGAACTGAAGGCATGAGTATTTGCTGTGGTGGTATTGTTGGTATGGGTGAATCTCGTCGTCATCGTGCTGGTCTGGTTGCTCAGCTTGCTCGTATGTCTCCCCATCCGGAATCAGTGCCGATTAATATGCTGGTGAAGGTGGAAGGTACCCCGGTCGCAGAAGATGCGCAGTTTGCAGATACCCTCGATAACTTCGAATTCATTCGTACTATCGCTGTTTCACGCATCACCATGCCCAGCTCCCATGTGCGACTCTCAGCGGGTCGCGAAGAGATGTCTGAAGAGATGCAGTCGCTCTGCTTCCTGGCGGGGGCTAACTCAATTTTTTACGGTGAGAAACTACTCACCACGGGCAATCAGGCAGCTAGCAGCGATCAGCTTTTGTTTGATAAACTTGGTTTGCGCCCGATGCAGATGCCTACCCCGTCGAGTCGTCGTATGGTGAATGCATAAAATATTGATATATCTTTTTTAAATTGATGCCTTAGCCGGTTTAAAACAGCTTGCAATCCTGGTCGACAGGACAATAGTTAGTCATGAATGATGGATCCACGTGTGGTCTGTTAACATGCGATTTGTCATGAGAGGGATGTTTGTGATGCAGCTATTGAAATATTTCTTTCCCGTGTTAAGTCTCATTCTTGTCACTTCGTTTCTTTCAATAGATGAGGTTGATGCTGAAGAGACACATTCATTGGTGTTCAGTGGTGTGGTGCTTGAACAGGGTAATAATCCTCTGCTTAAGCAATTTTCCCAATGGCTGGCCAAGCAGGCGGACTATCCACTCACAACGCAGTTTACTGATAGTTATCAGGGATTGAGTGATATTTTGCGAGAAAAGTCAACGGCGCTAGCCTGGACCTGTGGCGCCCCTTTTGTCGAAGATCATGCTGCAGACCAACAGCAGTTGATTGCGATACCACTGTTTCATGGTGCACCCGTGTACCGTTCTTTTGTCATGACACGTGCCGGGCGCACAGAAAAAACACTGGCTGATTTCAAAGGGCAGGTATTTGCCTACTCCGATCCACGTTCCAATTCAGGTTTTTTAGCACCTTCGTATGCTTTGAAACAGCAAGGTATAGATATTCATCAGCATTTTCGCTATCTGATGCATACCGGGCTGCATGAATATTCTTTGGAAGCGTTGCTGGCCGGGCAAGCCGACGTAGCGAATATTGATGAGTATGTGGTGGACGAATATTTTAAGGCCAACCCGGATATGAAAGATAAACTTGTTATTCTTGAACGCTTGGGGCCATTTCCGTTTACTCCGATTGTTGCTGGTAAAGATGTGCCTGAATCCGCTGTGATACGCTTGCAGCAGGCATTAGTCAGTATGCATGAAGATGCACAAGGGGCGACTATGTTGAAACAGTTCGGTTTGGATGGCTTTGTAGTGAAGCCCGTCTCATTTTACCAGCCCATTGTTGATATGCTCAATGCAGTGCATCAATAATATGATGACGTGTTGTATGTTCATTAATAAGCTATCCGTACAAACCGGTTTGATCTTTCTGCTTGGTATGACCATCGTGGTGGGGGGGCTTGCCTGGCATCAGTATTCAGATGAATCAGAACGCTTACCCATTGTTACTCAACGGGATGCAGTTGAATCTACCAAGTTGATTGCAACGAGTGTCAGTAACGATGTGCTCTATCGTAAAGCTTTTCCTTTGTGGAAGCAGATGAAACGTATCAAAGAGCGCTTTAATGATGATGACGTTGTCTTACGTGAATTTGCTGTGCTGGACGACAAGCATCTGGTGCTTACGCACAGTGATGCAGTACATTATCCGGTTATGAAAAAAATGCCTGTGCCTGCTGATGGTGCAGTTTGGAATGGACATGATATTCAGGTTGTACAATCTGTTTTGCACCCTTCTGATGGTCGTGTGATTGGCG